>JAFTZU010000048.1 GCA_017461005.1 Clostridia bacterium | reverse complement strand
TTCTTGTGGCATAATACTTTTCTCCTTCCCAAAACATGTTGCCAGGGGCCAGGGGCGATGTGCGGCCTAAACGCACAGTCTCTGGTCTAACCAAAAAACATTGTAGTCCTCTTAATATCAGTATGTCAACGATTGTCAAAAACTGTTTAACATGGTTAGACCAATTCGGAGGACCCCCGCCGTCACTTTTTACTTTTCGAACGCCTTACACGTGTGGTACAATAACAATGTATTTTTTGTGAAAGGAGATATGAGTGTTATGGATACTTTCAACGATACGTTAGAAAGATTGTTCCAACTCAAAGAACGTGGAACGACGGTCCGCACGGAAATCGTCGCCGGTCTGACCACGTTCCTCGCCATGGCCTACATCCTGGCAGTCAACCCGAGCATCCTCGGCAACGTCATGGACGCGAACGGCGTCTTCGTTGCCACCGCTCTCGCATCGGCTCTCGCTACGTTCCTGATGGCATTCATCGCGAACTACCCGATCGCCCTGTCCGCCGGCCTCGGCCTCAACGCTTACTTTGCCTTCACGGTCTGTCTCGGTGAACTGAAAGACGTCCCGGACCCCTGGACCATCGCCCTGACGGCGGTCTTTGTCGAGGGTCTCATCTTCATCCTGATGTCTTTCTTCAAGTTCCGTGAGAAGATCGTCAACGGCATCCCGCAGAACCTGAAGCTCGGCATCACCGCCGGCATCGGTCTGTTCATCACCATCATCGCCCTGAAGGGCGCGGGCATCGTCGTCGCGGACGAATCCACCCTGCTCGGCCTCGGCTCCTTCGCGAGCCCGGAAGTCGTCCTCTGCCTGGTCGGATTCATCGTCATCGCCGTCCTGACCCACTACGAGATCACCGGTGCCATCCTCATCGGTATCCTCATCACCTGGGCGCTCGGCATGATCGCGCAGCTGACCGGATGGTATGAAGGCCTCAGCCTGTTCCCGACCTTCTCCGAAGGTCTCCACCTCGACGCCATCAAGAACACCGCGTTCCACCTGAACTTCAGCTGGGCCGGTCAGCACATCGTCGAGTTCCTCGCCATCGTCCTGTCCTTCCTGTATGTTGACCTCTTCGACACCGTCGGTACGGTCGTCGGCGTCGCCGACCAGGCAGGGCTTCTCGATAAGGACGGCAACCTGCCCCGCGCAGGCGCGGTCCTCATGTCCGACGCTATCGGTACGACCGCAGGTGCTCTCCTCGGTACGTCCACCGTCACGTCCTTCGTCGAATCCAGCGCCGGCGTCGCCGCGGGCGGCAAGACCGGTCTGACCTCTGCCACCACCGGTACCATGTTCCTCGTCGCGCTGTTCCTTGGCCCCATCTTCCTGGCCATCCCGACCTTCGCCACGTCTGCAGCCCTTCTTTATGTTGGTATGCTGATGATGTCCTCGGTCACCAAGATGAAGTTCGACGGCGACATCGCCGACTCCATCGGCGGTTTCATGGCCGTCGCCATGATGCCCCTGACCTACTCCATCGCCAACGGCATCATGTTCGGCATCATGTCCTGGGTCCTCGTCAAGGTCTGCACCGGCAAATCCAAGGATGTCAGCCCCATCATGTGGGTCATCTTCGTCCTCTTTGCCCTGCGTATCCTGACGCTGATCACAAACTTCATGTAAGCTTGCGGGCACAATCGAATCTGTTTTCAAAGACCGGTCCTTCGGGCCGGTCTTTTTTGTGTATTGAAATCCATTTCATTGCGGGGGACAGAAAAGGCTTGCTTTTTGTGATAAAAGGTCTATAATAGTGGCACTATCGTTCTTCGGAAAACAAATTGAGCAAAAGAATATTTTGCACAATTTAATTTCCGAAGCCGACAGAAAACAGGACAAAAAATGCTACAGGACAAGGAGCAAACACTATGAATACTATGAAAATCATTGACATGACGCTGAGAGAACCCGGCCAGCGCAGCGCCGCCGGCATGTCGTTCAAGGAGAAACTGGAGATCGCCCGGACCCTCGATCGGCTTAAATTGGATACAATTGAATTGCCTCCCATCGGAGCCGCGAAAGCGGACCAGCTCTCCAACAAGACCATCGCCTCGATGGTCAGCACCGCTCTGTCCGCCGCCGTCGAAGTCGGTGTCGGCATGGTCGAAGAGACCTGGGAGAGCATCCGCACTGCCCGTCATCCTCAGCTAAACCTCCTTGTTCCTGTTTCCACCGTGCAGATGGAGTACACCTGCCATAAAAAAGCGCCCGCCATGCTGGAGCTCATCGCCGAACAGGTGAAGCTCTGCCGCTTCTTCTGCGAGAACGTCGAGTTCTCCGCGGTCGACGCCACCCGTGCCGAGACCGACTTCCTCTACAACGCAGTGAAGACCGCGATCGAGAACGGCGCCAACCGCATCACCCTCTGCGACTCCGCCGGCATCTTCCTGCCGAACGAGTTCGCGGACTTCGTCACGGCCCTGAAAGAGAACGTCCCCGAAATGGAGAACGTCGAACTCTACATCCAGGTCTCTGACGAGATGGGCATGGGCATCGCCTGTGCCGCAGCCGCTGTCGCCGCCGGTGCGAACGGTGTCAAGTGCACCGCTGTCCCCGCTGGTCTCCCGACCCTCGAGCAGGTCGCGACCCTCGTCCAGAAGAAGGGCGCCGACATGGACATCGCCGCTTCCATCAAGACCACCGACCTGCAGCGCTCCGTAACCCAGCTCGAGCGCGTCCTCGCTCCCATCGAGGAGACGGACTCCCCGTTCCGGGACATGGGTCTCGGCGATGTAGCCGGTGTCACCCTCGACGCCAATGACAGCATCACAGACGTCATCGCCGTGGTCGAGCAGATGGGCTACGACCTCTCCGAAGAGGACAACGCGAAAGTCTACGAAGCGTTCCTTCGTGTCGCCAATAAGAAACATTTTGTGGGTACCCGTGAGCTGGATGCGATCATCGCCTCCACCGCCATGCAGGTCCCGACCACCTACCGCGTCAAGAACTACGTCATCAACTCCGGTAACGTCATCACCGCGACCGCGAACCTGCTCGTCGAGCGCGACGGCAAGGAGATCCGCGGTGTCGGCGTCGGCGACGGCCCCATCGATGCTGCCTTCGACGCTATCGAGCAGATCATCGGCCACCACTACGAGCTGGACGACTTCCAGATCCAGACCGTCACCGAAGGCCGCGACGCCATGGGCTCCGCTCTCGTCAAACTCCGCGCGGACGGCAAAGTCTACTCCGGCAGCGGTATTTCCACCGACATCATCGGCGCATCCATCCGCGCTTACATCAGCGCTCTGAACAAGATCGTCTACGACGAAGCGTAAGGAGGGCCCGCAAGTACTATGAAACTGTCTTTTTCCATTCAGAACTGGGACGGCATCGAGTGGCAGGAATTCTGCGACATCGCGAAAGACACCAAAATGAAGGGTGTCGAGATGTATGACCTCGAAGCTCCCATCTTCCAGGGCAAGTCGACCCCGACGAACCCCGAATACGCCTCGGCCACCCGACGGCACCTGCAGAATGCCGAACTGAGCATCCCCTGCATCGACACGGTCGCGGACTTCACGTCCGAAGACTTCCTCTCCGAATTCACGGAGGCGATGGAGGTCGCGGTGAACCTCGGAGTCCCCTCCATCAGTGTCCACACGACCTGCGAGGACCACGACACCTGTGTCGAGGCCCTGACCATCCTTCAGGAAATGTCCGAAGGCTTCCCGGTCACCATCCTCGTCGAGACGGTCGGCACCTATGCGAACACCGCTCTCCTCAGAGAACTCCTCAACGAGTTTGCGGATGACCAGGAGCTGGCGGCGAACTGGAACATGTACGCCACCTGCGCGGAGGCGAACGAAGACGCTGAAGAGACCATCACGAACCTCGGCGCCTATGTCCACCACGTGCACATCCATGACTACCGGAAAGCGGGAGACACCATATCGCCCGAGCTCATCGGGGAAGGCGACCTGCCGCTCAAAGAGCTGATGAACGCGCTGCGGTCGGTCAACTACGACGGGTTCATTTCCCTGCAGTGGGACCCCGCGTGGATCGAGGGCATCGATGACATCGAGATCATCCTGACCCACTTTAAGAGCTGCATGCGCCGGTTCCGTCCGACCCGCTACAACTTAAAACACCTCCAGTGGAACAAGGCCCACACCGGCCGCTACGTCTGGGAGAAGGAAAAGCTCATCGACAAGACCTTCCCGGAAGTCCTCGACAAGATGGTCGAAGAGTTCCCGGACCAGACCGCCATCAAGTTCACGACCCTCGACTACACCCGCACGTACTCCCAGTTCCGGGACGACGTCGACGAGTTCGCGAGAGCCCTCGTGTCCCTGGGCGTCAAGGCCGGCAGCAAGGTCACCATCTGGGCCACCAACGTTCCCGCCTGGTTCCTGACCTTCTGGGCCGCCACGAAGATCGGCGCGGTCCTCGTCACCATGAATACCGCTTACAAGATCCACGAGGCGGAGTACCTGCTCCGTCAGTCGGACACCCATACGCTCGTCATGATCGACGGCTACCGGGACTCCAACTACGTGGACATCATCAATGAACTGTGCCCTGAACTGAAGGACAACAAACCGGGCCAGCCGATGCACGCGAAGCGCCTGCCGTTCCTCCGGAACGTCATCACGGTCGGCTTCCGGATGCCCGGCGCTCTGACATGGGAAGAGTCCCTCGAATACGCGGACCAGACTCCCATCGAGGAGATCCGCCGCATGCAGGCCGCGGTCGACGTCAACGACGTCTGCAACATGCAGTACACGTCCGGCACGACCGGCTTCCCGAAGGGCGTCATGCTGACCCACTACAACATCGTCAACGACGGCAAGACCATCGGCGACGGCATGGACCTCTCGACCG
This sequence comes from Clostridia bacterium, assembly GCA_017461005.1. Lineage (GTDB taxonomy): Bacteria > Bacillota > Clostridia > Oscillospirales > Acutalibacteraceae > RUG420. The sequence continues at coordinate 451 of JAFTZU010000048.1, read as the reverse complement.
CGGACCGCATGATGATCCAGGTCCCGATGTTTCACTGTTTCGGCATGGTCCTCGCCATGACGGCGACCATGACCCACGGCGGCACCATCCTGCCCATCCCGTACTTCTCGCCGAAGTCGTCGCTCGCGTGTATCAACAATGAGCACATCACCGCGTTCCACGGCGTCCCGACCATGTTCATCGCCATGCTGGCCCATGACGACTTCCCGAAGACCGACTTCTCTTACATGCGCACCGGCATTATGGCGGGCTCACCCTGCCCGGTCGCGGTCATGAAGGACGTCGTCGAGAAGATGCACATGTCCGAGATCGTCATCGTCTACGGTCAGACCGAAGCGGCGCCCGGCTGCACCATGAGCCGCACGACCGATTCGCTGGAAGTCCGCGTATCCACGGTGGGCAGCGCCTTCCCCGAAGTCGAGTGCAAGATCATCGATCCGGAGACGGGAGA
>JAFTZU010000004.1 GCA_017461005.1 Clostridia bacterium | reverse complement strand
TAACGAAGAAAGGCCTGCGTATTCTTTAAACTATCTGACGCCAAAGCAATACAAGGATTTGCACTTTTTTGCAGCGATGTCTAAGAACTGATCACGCTGTCTTAAATTATGAACACTGTACGAAATATGTTGACTAGTGCAACTCCTCCGAGCCGGCGGTTTTTCTTTGCCGGCCGCTTTCTGTACACGGCAGCTTTTTGCTCCTGGCAGAAAAGCAACCACTTGCATTTGTGTTGAAATCAAAGACATTAGTTTAACATCTGTCTAAGTATTTGGCGTCGGTTTATGGTACAATGAGCACCAGCACAAACGGCACGGAGGTCGATCACAATGCCGGAACAGCAACAGAAAAAAGTGAAAACGGTCAAAGCAGTACATGCTTCGGCTGCGAAAGAGGCCGCCCCTCTGCAGGCGAAGCAAGACCGACAGACACAGCAAGTTCAACAGGCACAGGCGGCGCCAAACGTTCCGCAACCTGACCAGGCGCTCCGCTCCTCAAATGTCCTTTCGTATGCTGACCTTGAGTATCACACTCCACAGCGTGAACGCCGCTGGGTCAGTGGATCTCGAAAAAAACCATTCTATCTGCAGTGGTGGTTCTGGCTTGCCGCCGCCCTGCTGCTCATCATCATCGCCATCTTCCTCGGCCTCCTGTAAACAGGCCAGGTTATAAAATAAAACAGTTATAACACGATAAAACCGCCGACTCCCAGCGAGCCGGCGGTTTTCTATGTTGTGTTGGTTTCTTATTTCTGCTTCCAGTCCTTGCGGCCGTCCTTGAACTGCATGTTCGCGACGCGGGTCGGGTAGCAGCTGTTGACGGTGGCGGGGCCGGGGAAGCCGACGGAACCGCCGGTGGAGTTGCCCTTGGCGGTGACGAGGACCTTGTCCCAGACTTTCTCGTTGGACTTGGTGGAGACCTTAGAGAGGGTCGGTTTGACTTTGCCTTCCTCACAGACGTCCGTGCACTCGTGCAGGTACTGGGCACCGCGGGTCAGGGACGTCGTGACCTTGTACCCGCCGCCTTCCTTCAGCTGCTGCGCGATGGCCTGCAGCGTGCCGAGGGCGAGGACCATGCCGGGGAAGTAGTCGAGGGGGACACCGTTGAGGTTGACGGGGTTCTCGAGGGAACCGTTGCGGACCGACAGACCGGTGATGTCTTCGGCGCAGGGAGCCCAGCCCGGGCGCTGCTTCCAGACGGTGTCGGAGAAGCACATGAGGTTCGAGTAGATGATGTTCGGGTTCAGCGCGCGGATGTCCGCTTCAGACAGGCCGAACTTGTCGAGGGTGCCGTTCTGGTAAGAGTAGGTGATGACGTCGGCCTTCTTGATGAGCTCCTTGCATTTCGCCAGCTGCTTCGGGTCGTTGAAGTCGAGCTGAATGGAGTTCTTGCCGGCCCAGCCGTCGAGCTCGAGCATGGCCTGTTCCTGGTGGAGGAAGTCTCCGCGGCGGACCATGAGGACGTCGGCACCGTACTCGGCGAGGACACGGGAGCAGGCGGGGCCTGCGATGATGTGCGTGAGGTCGAGGACCTTGATGCCGGACAGTGGGCCTTCCTTGCCGGGCTTGCCGTACTTTTTCTTCTTGCCGCCGCCGAACTTCTCGGTGGTGATGAGCGGCATGGCGCAGACGGCCTTACCGACTTCGGTGGCCTCCCACTCATCGCGGGAACGGATCATGCAGCCGCAGGCGCCGTTCTCGAAGGACAGTTCCTCGAGGTCGACGGCGTTCTGCTTTTTGCAGATCTTCGTGATCTCCTTGCGGTCTTTGCCGATGGAGAACATGTTGTATTTCTCAGACGCCTTCTTCGTGGGAAGCGCGGCAACGAGTTTGCGCTGCTGGTCCTGATAGTAGACGTGGAAGGAGACCTGACGGCCGTCCTTGGACGGGTACTTGTAGAAGGAGCCGTTCCAGGCGTTGTCGACGCGGATGGCGGACTGGAGCCGGGACAGTTTGAACCGGAGGCCGGAGTAGTCGGCCATGTAAAGACGGATGGCCTGGAGACCGGCGAACGCGATGTCGCAGGTGGTCTCGGCGTTCTTGACGTTGTCGCCGCGCAGGCCGCCGATCTCGGTGGCGACGGAGCTGCAGGCGGACAGGACGGCCGCGATGGCCGGAGTCTGAAGGACCTTCTCCTCTTCGAAGAGCTGGTTGACCGCTGGTTTCCGTTTGCCGACGAGCACGATACCGAAGGGGCCCGGGAACGGGTTCTCTTTTTTGATCTGTTTCTTGAACTGTTTCTCACGGTCATCGTCGGCGACGAAGGTGGTCGGGATGGCCTTGATGTTCTGGCGATTTACGAGGTCCTCAAAGATGACCTGCGCCTGCTCCGCTTTCGTCAGCAGCGGGGACTGAGGTTTCTTGGACATAAGCGTTTCCTCCTCTGAAAAGTTTCCGTTTCGTTATCTGTCAACAAGTTGACGATCATACACTAAAATTGTACACCCGCCCAGAATGCCCCGTCAATCAACAAAACCGCCGACTCGAACGAGCCGGCGGCATTCTCTTTGGCGATTCACCAACGTATTTCGTATGTCAGTCCTCGAGGCCCATGAGCATGTCGAGGTGGTTGCGCCAGTAGGTGCGGTAGATGTCCGGCTTGCCCGGGCCGATGTAGGAGAGGGAACCGCCGATGACAGTGCCGTGGTCGGCGATGTAGTCGGGCAGGACATGCCAGACGCCTTTCTTCAGCGGCTGACCCTTCACGTCTTCATACATGACGTGGGGCTCTTTGTGCGGGTAACGGCCGGACTCGGTCGGGACGAGGCCGTCGTTCGCGTGCCAGGAGGCGTCGACATAGTAGTCGCCGATCTTCTGGGCCGGGAACTTGCCCATGACTTTTGCGAAGGGAATGAACGCGAAGATCATGATGGGTGCGCGGACCTGGTTCTCGGGGTTGTCCTTCGCGGGCTTCGTGCCGTTACCGGTGACCGAGAAATAGTAGATGTCCGGGCTGCAGTGGATGAAGTCGTTGATCTTCGACGCCTCATCGATCCGCAGGTCGTGGAACACGTGGTCTCCCGTCTTGATGACGTTGCGGATGCGCAGCAGCTGCCGCGGGTCCAGGATGTTTTTCCAGTTCGTCTGGCCGGCCGGGACCGTCAGGTGGTACTGCTCCATGTAGTTGTCGTAGAACTTGTTCGCCGGGGTGTTGCCGAGGACCGCGAACAAGCCGAGGACACCGACGGTCAGGACTTTCATCATCGGCTCGAAGGCGTGGACGAACGTGGTGCCGTCATGGGGAGCCGAGATGGCGGTGATGGAGGCGATCATATCGCCGTGGCCACCCTCGAACAGGGGCGATAAGCTGCCGTCTTTCGTCGCCTTCCGTTCTTCCTCGGAACCGTTGGTCAGGAGCTCTTCCAGAAGACGCATGGTGACGCCGCCGAAGCTGTGGCCCAGCAGGTGGACCTTCTTGATACCGCCGTCGGCCATGGGCTTGCCCCAGCCTTCGACCAGTGGTTTCTCATAGGTGCGGCCGTAACGGTCATGCTTGTGGGCTTTCGAATGGGCGACACCGTAGTCGACGGTGGTGCCGGTCAGCATGGCATAAAGGTTGCAGGCTCTGTCCCAGGCGCTGTTCGCGGGACCGACCTGGACGCCGTACGCTTCGATGTTCGTCTCACGAAGCTGGCGGCACAGGTTGCCGGCGACCATGCCCCAGTAGGGCCAGCCTTTGTACATGATGTTCTCTTCGCCCCAGCTCAGCATGCCGCCGAGGAACACGAAGGGGTACTTGTTTTTGTAGCTCATGGGTAAACTCTCCTTTTTCTAAAAGATCCAGCAGCAACCGCCGAAGCTCGATCAGGCCGTTGCCGCTGTCCGAACATTAACCGCTTTTCATTGTAGCACGGTGTGGACACCTGTAAAAGAACGCTCCGAGCGGGAAATGTCTTATAACCATGGAAATGAAAACCTTACACGCTTGTGAAAATTGTGGCAGGGAAAATTATTCGTATAGTTAACTGGTTGCGTATAAGAAAATTAAGACTTCCTTAAGCAAACTGTTGTACGGTCAAGATGGAAAAGTCTTACAAGTGCAAACGTTTACTTTCGTAAACCAAACGCTTGCAAGCGTGTATGGAACGTATCAATGAACAAGGGAGATGTGAAACTATGGCAAAAAAGAACCAGCCGAAAACCAACGACGCCTTCGTCTTTGTCCACGGCATGCTGGGCTTCGGCGAAGATGAAGCGCTCTACAAGGTCATGCCCTACTGGGGCGGCACCAGTGGCAGCGTCGTCAAACGTATGAGAGAAGAGGGGTACGATGTCTGTGCCCCGAGCTTCAGCGGCATCAGCTCTGCCTGGGACCGGGCCTGTGAACTCTATGCTGCCCTGACCGGCACCCGGGTGGACTATGGCGTGGCTCATTCCAAAAAGTACGGTCATGCCCGCTACGGCATCACGTATCCGCAGGCGAGAGTCCCGGACTGGGGCAAAACGCTTCCGAACGGCGAGAAGAAAAAAGTCCACATCATCGGTCACAGCTTCGGCGGCGCTACGGTCCGCATGCTGTCCCACCTCATGGCGTATGGCTCCGAAGAGGAGCGGGCGGCCACTCCGGAAGGAGAACTGTCTCCGCTGTTCGCCGGCGGCCATGGCGACTGGATCAAGTCCGTTACCACTATTGCCGGCCCATTCAACGGCACGACCGTCATCCGGGCCATCGGTATCCTGGTCCCGACGCTGAAGGTCATCGCGTTCTGGGGCGCTGCCAGCATTGCCGGCAATACACCCTTCCGCAAGATCTATGACATGCAGCTCACCCAGTGGAAAATCACTTCGGACCGCTATGGCAAAATCCATCCGACCCGCATCAATCGCCTCGGCCGCATCAAAAAGTTCTGGACGTCCCACGACGACTGCTTCTGGGACCTGTGCCTGGCCGGTGCCCATGAACTCAACGAGTTCTTCGAGTCGAACCCTGACGCGTACCAGTTCGCCATTTCGACGGACGCCTCGAAGCGCAAGAGGAACGGCAACTACAAAATGAAACTGTCCACGTTCTTCGCCTTCCAGATCACCGGCAACATGATGGGCCGTTACCACTACGACGACACCATGGGTCAGGAACTCGGTGAAGAGTGGAAGGCTTCCGACGGCTGTTCCAACACCGTCTCCGCGCTCCATCCGGATGACGAACCCTGGGTCGACTACAAAGACTCGAAAGACAACCTGCAGAAGGGCATCTGGAACGTCATGCCGGTCTATCAGGGGGACCACGGCGAAGTCGTCGGCCTCGGTGTCCGCGGCATCTACAACCCGGGCCACACCCGCAAGTTCTTCAAAAACCACATCGCTATCCTCGAAAACCTCGACTAAAACGAACGCAGAGCCTCTCTTCGGAGGGGCTCTTTTGTTTTGCCCGTTATTGTGTTGCGTGGCCTTTTTGCATTATAATGAGCTTGGTTACATGTACGGACAAAGCTGGGGCGATGTACCCCGGAAAGGAGAACATGAAATGAAGAAAAAGATCCTCGTCCTCGGCGCAGGGCAGGGCGGCATGGTGGCCGCCATCAAACTGGCGGAGGCCGGCTGCGATGTCACGGTGCTGGAGGCTGCAAAAGAGGCGGAGGCAGGCTACCCCTGGTATGACGACATCCGTCACGACATTTTTGAACTCGTCGACATCCCCGAGCCGCCCCGGGAGGACTATTGCCAGAAGAGCAAATGGATCTTCTGGTCCCCGGACAACCAGAGCAACCTCATCGTGCCGCCGCTGCCGCCCATGGAGGAGATCTCCGTGTCCCGCCGCGGTCTCACGAAACACCTGACGAAGCTCGCAAGGGAGGCCGGCGCGGACGTGAAGTTCGGCGTCAAGGTCAAAGAGCTGATCGTGAAGAAGAACCAGGTCGTTGGCGCAAAGACCTCGAAGGGCAGAAAGTATGAAGCGGACCTCGTCATCGACGCGTCCGGTCTGCGCTCGCCTTTCCGTGCCCAGGTGCCGAAGAAGTTCCACATCGAAGCACAGCCGAAGGACAGCGAAGTCTTCGACGTCTACCGCGGCTTCTTCGAGCGAGTTCCCGGCTCCGCTACACCGGACCCGGAGAGCGTGCTCACGCTCTTCCACATGGACCGCTGCGGCATCTCCTGGTGCAACCTCAACGAACGGGACGAAGTCGACGTGCTCATCGGCACATTCGGCGGCCAGACGAAGGAGCAGCAGAAGGAAGCGTTGAAAGACCTGCGGGAACGCAACGAAGTGCTGTCGGACAAAAAGATCGTCGACCGCTGGGTCGAACTCGGCGTTCGCTGCACGCTGTCCGTCATGGTGGCGGACGGTTACGCCGCCGTCGGCAACAGCGCTTACATGACCATGCCGTTCCTCGGCTCCGGCATCGAGGCCGCCATGAAGGCCGGCAACATTCTGGCAAAGGCCGTCATCGACGCGGGGGACAAGAAGGGCGTGCTGAAGGCAAAGGACCTCTGGCCCTACCAGGTCGCGTACTTCAAGGAACTCGGCAACATCTACTACGCCATCGACCTCGCCAAGCGCTGGGTGCTCACCCAGACCCCGGAGACGGTCAACTACCTCCTCGGCTGCGGCGCCGTCACCAACGAAGACATGAAACTCCTCTCGACCGACTCGAGCGGCGAGTCCCAGAACTACAAGATCACCCCCGCCGACATCGTCCGCCGCATCAAGCTCATCACGGCCGTCGACGGGCTCATCCCGGGACTGTTCGGTGCCCTCGGCACCGCGGGCCACGGTCTGCTCATCGCCCTGCGCATGCCGAAGAAGTACAACGCCCGCAAGGTCCGCAAGTGGCAGAAAAAGTACGATGCTCTGCTGAAGTAACAGCATTCCAGTGAAAGAAAAAACGCAATAGAACACAACGCAGAAAAAGACCACCGTTTGGAAGCGGTGGTCTTTCTATCATGTTTGGATGTTTTATCCAGCGCTCAGGGGAGCAGTGGCATTGTGGACCCGTCAGATGAACAGGTTGTGGTTCGCGGTCTCCGCGGCGCCAAGGTAGGTGCCGACACCGACGATTTCGATGCCGTCGATGAGTTCCTCTTCCTTGATGCCCATGACGTCCATGCTCATGGAGCAGGCCTGGATGGTGACACCGTTCTTCATGGCGGTGTCCATGAGGTCCTGCAGCGTGTCGACGTTCTTCTGCTTCATGACCCAGCGCATCATGGCGCCGCCCATGCCGCCCATGTTCCACTTGGAGATGCCCATGTGGGCAACGCCCTTCGGAAGCATGATGCCGAACGCGTGCTCAATGAGTCCTTTGGAAACTTTGGGAGCGGGACGTTTCCGGAGTGCCGCAAGGCCCCAGAACGTGAAGAACATCGTGACTTTCTTGCCCATGGCGGCGGCGCCGTTCGCGATGATGAACGCGGCCATGACCTTGTCCATATCGCCGGAGAAGACGACGATGGTCTTTTCACTGTCGGTCCGTCCGGGGACGACGGCAGTGCCTGTCTCGGCGGCGGCAGCCCCTCCGGTAAGGCCCTTCATCAGGACGGCTTTGTACTCGGTCCCTTCCTTGCCGGCGGAGATGAGCGTGTTGCCGGTGGTCTGGCACCAGGCGCCGATGTCGCGGACAAAGCCGGGGTCGGAGGCGGACACTTCGAGAGTGTCGCCGTCGTTCATGGTGTTGATGGCCTCATAGACCTTGACGATCGGGCCCGGGCACTGCAGGCCGATGCAGTCGAGGGAGATCTTTTTGACGTCCGCAGGCATGGTGAATTCCTCCTTGTTGGCGATCGGCTGCTCCAGCGTCGGAAGCTGGATGACCGGGACCGGTTTTTTATGGGTTGCGTGGTAAAGGCGGGTGCCGCCGGGGTAGACGAGGACGTGCTTGAACCCGTGGTTGGCGAGGGTCCGAGTCGCGTTGTACGCGCGGACGCCGATGCCGCAGAAAACCACGTAGGTCTTGTCTTTGTCGAGTTCGTCCATCCGGTTCCGGAGTTCTCCGAGGGGGATCTCGACGGCATCCGGAAGCTTCGAGACCATCCGCTCCGCGTCTTCCCGGATGTCCAGGATGACCGCGTCGGGGGTCGTTTCGTCGAAGTTCCAGTCCGAGAATGTCACGAGGCCTTCAAGCGCGTTCTGTGCCGCGAAGCCGGCCATGTTGACGGGGTCTTTCGCGGAGGAGTACGGCGGAGCGTAAGCGAGCTCGAGGTCGGTGAGGTCATCGACCGTGGCCCCCAGTCGGAGCGAAACACCGAGGGTGTCGATCCGCTTGTCGACGCCTTCGTAGCCGACGATCTGCGCGCCGAGGATGTGGCTGTCCACGGGTGCCGCCTTCTCGACGATCAGTTTGATGACCATCGGCAGGGCACCGGGGTAGTAGCCCGCATGGTGGTTCTGGGTGACATAGACGACTTCGTAGTCTTTCCCTTTTTTGAGTCCTGCGGCGATGAGCTGCTTCTCGTTCCGACCGGTGGACGCGGCAGTGTAGTCAAAGACCTTGACGACGGAACTGCCCTGCGTTCCGGCATACAGGATGTGTGGCTTTTCGCCCTTCGCGGTGGCGGCGATGTTGTCCGCCACGATGCGGCCCTGCTTGTTGGCGGGCCCCGCCAGCGGGACCATGGTCCGTCCGCCGGTGTTGGCGTCGAGCACTTCGACCACATCGCCCACGGCGAAGATGTTCGGGTCCTCGGTCTGCATGTAGTCGTCGACGATGATACCGCCCCGCTGGTTGAGGGGCAGGCCAGCGTCTTTCGCGATGCCGCTGTTTGGGCGAACGCCGATCGACAGAACGACGAGTTCTGCTTCGACGGAGGTGCCGCTCTTCAGGGTCGTGACGACGGTGCTGCCCTTGTCTTCGAAGGAGGCGACCGGGTCGCCCAGCTCGAGGCGGACGCCCTTGTCACGGATCTCACCGTGGAGCATCTGCGCCATCTCGAAGTCGAGGGGCGCCATGACCTGGTCCGCCGCCTCGAGGATGGTAACGTCGACGCCGGCTTCTTTCAGGTTCTCCGCCATCTCGAGGCCGATGAACCCGCCGCCGACCACGACAGCTGTCTGGATCTTCTGTTCATAGACCATGGAGCGGAACAGGTCTGTGTCCGCGACGGTCCAGAGGGTGTGGATGCGAGGCGAGTCGATGCCCGGGATGGGCGGCCGCAGGGGAGAGGAACCGGTCGCGAGGACCAGTTTATCATAGGATTCGGTGTAGTCTTCATCCGTGTCGCTGTTGTGGACGAGGACCGTCTTGTTGACGCGGTCGATCGCCGTGACCTCGTTGTGGGTCCGTACATCTACGCGGAAGCGGTCTCTCATCTGCTGCGCCGGAGTGACGAGCAGGGAGTCTCTCGAGCGGATGACGTTGCCGACATGGTACGGCAGTCCGCAGTTGGCGTAAGAGATATAGTCTCCACGCTCGAGCATGACGATTTCGGCTTCTTCATCGAGTCTGCGCAGTCTGGCCGCACAACCGGCCCCGCCTGCCACGCCGCCGACAATGACAACTTTCATCAGGAAACCTCCTTTATCTTTGCTGTTTGGAACATCATAAACCCTAAAACCTACCAAGTCAATAGGCTTATGCGGATCGGTCTTCTTAAACCGTTCTTCAGCCTTACTTTATAAAACTTCTCCGAAGAAGTATGTGACTTAGTCACACAACATAAATCGCAAAGTGTCGGGCAGGTGTAAGAAAACCTAGCATAACACAAAAACTGAATGTATCGGATGCGTTTACACATGCCGGTTTTGCGGGCTTTTTAAAGAATCGCTACAGAGAACCTTTATAAAATAAAGTTACTAAAACTCTGGAGGTGGGTCCAATGGGCCAGTATTACAACAATTATCCGCTCGTGCTGCTTTCCGGCTGGAACGGCTGGGGCGAACACGATTCGATCGACGCGAAGGGTCAGTTCCCGTATTGGAACTTCTTTACGTCGGGCGACCTCATTGCGCATCTCGAGGAGAAGGGGTTTGAAGTGTTCCACCCGTCCCTCGGTCCCTGGAATTCCGGATGGGACAGAGCCTGTATCCTCTGGGCCTACCTGTTCGGAGGCCGCGTCGACTACGGAAAAGTCCATGCTGAGAAGTATGGCCATGCCCGCTACGGCCGCACTTACCCCGGTGTCCTGAAAGACCTCGGTCAGGAAGGCCCCCACAAGAAGATCAACATCTTCGGTCATTCCTTCGGCGGCCCCACGGTCAAGGAGATCGCGAACCTCTTCGTCAACGGTTCTGAAGAAGAACGTGCCGGCACCCCGGCAGACGAACTGTCCCCGCTCTTCGAAGGCGGCCACGGCAACCTGATCCACAGTGCCCATACGCTGTCCGGTGTCAACAACGGTACCGCTCTGGCGTCCATGTTCGGCAAACGCGGTGCCAAGATCTTTTACGATGTCTTGCTCGGCATCAATACCGTGATCGGCGATACACCGCTCATGCGCGGCGTCGACCTGATGACCCAGCAGTGGGGCATCATGCCGGAAGTGGAGGACATCACCGGCTGGAACTGGCGTTCTCCCTTCGCCAAAGCCGCGGAGATCCGCAACTACAACCGCAACGACGGGTTCGACCACGTCATGCATGAGATGCAGGTCGAAGTCGTTCAGACGGAGATCAATCCGAACCAGAAGGAAGGCGACACGGTCTACTACTTCGCCCAGCGTGCGGCCAGCACCCTCAAAGGTCCCGGCAGTTTTGGCATCCCGGGTCCCAAGATGAACCCGATGGCGTTCGTTGTCGCACCGGTCACATCGGCCATGACCCGCATCCTGGCGCCCCGCATCCAGAAGTATGTCCCGGAACGAGGGGACGAGTACTTCGAGCAGTGGGGCCCGAACGACGGCTTCGTCAACCTGAAGGGTCTGTCCGCTCCCATCGGTGCTCCGCAGGAAGACGGCACCTGGGACATGGATTCCTTTAAGCCGGGCATCTGGTACAACATGCCGGTGGAAAACCACGACCACATGTGCTGGAACGGTATGGGCATGATGAAAAAAGAACTGTTCCGTGTCTGGGACAACATTTCAGACCTTTGCAGACGTCTCCCTGACGGAGAGAGCGTCAGTAAATAAATACCTCTCCATCAGAAAAGCCACTGTCGAATGACAGAGGCTTTTCGTAGTTTTGTTTTTCTTCTGAGATGTGACATTGTCTGCTTATCAAAACAAGTTTGACAATAAACGAATAAACTCTGTACTATATTAAAGAAATATGTCCGACACTTGTCGAAATAATGATTACAAAGAAAGAAGGAATACCCATGGCAAACAAAGGGGCATGGCTCAACAACAAAACCGTCGTCGTAACCGGAGCATCCGGCGGCCTTGGTGCAGGTCTTGCTGAAAAACTCATCAAAGAACACAACTGCTACGTCATCGGTATCGCACGGTCCGAAGCGAAAATGAAGAAGTTCGTGGAAAAACTGGGCTCTTACGCGGATCATTTCGACTATCGTCTGTTTGATGTTTCCATTAAAGAGAACTGGGAGAACTTCGCGGCGGAAATGAAGGCTTCCGGGAAAGTCCCGAGTGTTCTCATCAATAACGCCGGCATCCTGCCGAAGTTCAAGAGAACAGACCGCTATACGCAGGAAGAGATCGATCAGGCGATGAACATCAACTTCTTCTCGATCGTCTATGCGACACAGGTGATGCTGCCGGTCCTTCTGACCCAGAATGACCCGGCCATCATCAATGTGGCGTCCAGCGCATCGCTCATGACGCTTGCCGGAACCTCCTTCTACTCCGCTTCGAAAGCGGCCCTTCGCACATACACGGAAGCGCTGCGCTACGAGTTCCGCGGCAAGTGCTATTTCAGCGTCGTCTGTCCCGGCTTCACGGCGACTGACATCATGAGAGACCAGGCCGGTTCCAGCAACACGATGAAGATCGTCTCCATGGTCTCCACCAGCTGCGAAACGATGGTCGACTGGATCTTCAAGGGCATCGAGAACAAGAAACCCATGATGGTCCGCGGTTTCGACGCCTGGGCAATGGACATCTTTGCCCGTCTCTTCCCGGTCTTCGGTTCCACCCTCTTCAGCACCGTCATGAAGGTCGCGAACGTCGATATTTTCCAGGACGTGTTCAAAGACTGATTCCAAAACCTCATCATACAAAAACGAACAACACTGAGTCGGAAATTCCGACTCAGTGTTGTTTTTATGTGAAAAAGTCGACATTTGTAAACTATTTACACACGTACAGGGCATGTTTGTACTGGATTTACCATTCGTTTCATTCTATACTGAAATTGTACAAGGTTACTGAAATATCGTCGTTATGTGTAAAACTTATGTGCATAGCAGTGCATAAAAATGGGACGGTAGTTCAATAATCATGTTGCAGAATGGGACTGCAACAGTGTTAGGTTTAGGTATATTGATTTTGGGAAAGGGTGAAACAGAACACATGCGAGATCTGAAAAATATGATCGAGTTCGAAGATCTTCTGCTCGAGGCCTATAACGATCTGGTTCGTCAGGCCAAAGACGAGGGAAAATACGCGCTCGGTTACACATGCTACTTCATGCCGGAAGTTCTACTGAACCTCCCCGGATGCTTCTCTGTGCGGCTGCGCGCGCCGCGAAGCGCTTCTCCGGACATGGCGACTTACTACATGTCAGGCCGTACTTGTATGTACGGAAGGGCACTGATGGAACGCGCTCTCGAGGGTGGTTTCAATTTCCTGGACGCTCAGCTTGCCACGGAGACCTGCACGGTCACCTGCCGGTTCCAGGAACATATGCAGATGATGCCGGGTTTGATCAACAATCCGAATTTCTTCTGCGAGTTCACCGATGTTCCGTTCAAAAAGAACGACAACTCCATCCTCCACTACAAAGATCAGCTTCAGGCCCATGTCCTCGATGTCCTCCATGAAAAACTGGGAGTCGACACGTCGGATGAGGCCATTCGCAAGGCGATCGAGGAACAGAACGAGATCAACCGTGTCATCCGGGAGATCGGTGAGTTCCGGAAACTCGACAATCCGACCATCACCGGCTTCGAGTTTGCGCTCTGCCAGCTGGTCGCCATCGCCTGCCCGCACTACCTGATCCTTCCGAAACTGAAGGAGACGCTGGAAGACCTGAAGACGCGGAAACCCGATCCGAAACCGGGTTACCGGATCAAGGTCGTGGTCGCCGGTTCGGAAAACGATGACCCGTACTTCATCCAGCTCATCGAAGAGTGCGGCGCCCGAGTCGTGGCAGACCGTTACTGCTATGGTTCGATTCCCGGACGGGAAGAGATCGTGATCAAAGAGGGCGAGACCGCGCTCGAAGCGGTGGCGCGCCATTATCTCACGACGAGCCAGTGCACCCGCTTTATGGAACAGCACATCATGCGGCAGCGCAAAGAGACGCTTGCAGGCATCGTCAAAGAGTATAAAGCAGACGGTATCATCATCGAACAGATGAAGTTCTGTGAATACTGGAGCTATGAGCGCATGATCGACACGTTCGTCCTTCGCCGCGACTATGGCATTCCGGTCTGCTCCATTGAAAAAGAATATACCAATGGTGCCACCGGACAGCTGCGCACGCGGTTCCAGGCCTTCATCGAAAGTGTGGAACTCAAGAAACTGCAGAGTGAACAGGCAGAAAGGGGTGTTGGCTGATGGCAGAAGAGAGAATGACGAAAATGTCACTGTCCGAAAAGCTCGGCTACAGAAAAGGCGATTTGAAAAACTTTGTAAAGTACATCGCCGATGACCCGAAGCAGGCATGCAAAGACTTTATTTACGGAAAAGAACATGAACGCCGGAACCTCGGCGACCTGTATATCCAGCCGACAGGCCTCTACCGCCATCGCGAGTGGCGCGGCCTGAAAGACACGTTATATTATTTCACCTGTGTCTGGTGCTACACGTACGGCACCATGGTCGGAGATATCCTGACGTCTGAAAAACCGCTGTCCTTCTTCAAGGGCCTCTGGCGGTACCGCTGGGTCGGACAGACCTACATCCCGGTCCTCCACTGGTATGACCGCGGCATGGAAGGCATGCGAGGCCCCGCATTGCGCGCGTCTGCGTGGCACTACCGCGGCATGACTTATTCCACGATCGAACAGTTCATGCGCATGTTTGCCCGAGACCTCCGGTTCAACGACGGGAAAGAGACCGAGCTCTGGAAAAAGACGGTCCTTCACAACGAGACCGTGTCCGGCAGCGTCTTCTACCCGTTCCGGGACGGCGGCCTCGTCGATATCCCGCTGGAGATGATCCCGTACTTCGTCACCTGCCACGTCAACTCGAATACGGTCCTCCACTACATCGATGCCATCCAGTCCCTCGGCCTGCCTTCCGACCCGTGCCCCATGTGTCAGGCGGAAGCCGGTGTCGGCATCATGGATGACTATCCGGACTCGGCACCCTGTTTCGTGACCACCAACGAGGCCTGCGACGCGTCCGTTGCCACATCCATCATCCAGGACTGGTTCCTGAACCGGCCTCTGTACGCGATGCCGCAGCCGATGCAGTATGACGACCCGCTGGTCCAGAAACGGTGCCAGGCGGAGATCGAAGGCTGCTGGAAGTTCGTCGAAGAACAGACCGGTGTCCCGTTCAGCTGGGAAAGCTTCAAAAAATATGCGGAACTGCAGAATGAGCAGCTTTACTTCGAACGGGAAAAATGGGATGTTGCCGCCAGAACGAACAGCTATCCCATCAACGGTGTCGCGCAGGCTCTCTACCGCATCTACTATTCGCAGTATGGCTGGAACAAGACCTGGCAGGTACTGGACGGCCGTGTCCGCAAGATCATGGAAGAGTGTGTCACGAAGCAGATCGACACCTTCCCGAAGACCCGCCACCGCGTCATCGCCTGGTCCTGCGCACCGCTCTACTATTCCAACTGGTGCACCTGGGCCTACAACTGCTGGGGCCTCAACACCATCATCAACATGGACTCGCTCATGTTCGATAAAGAGATCCGCACAGACACCTATGAGCACGCCCTCGAAGACCTCAGCTGGTACAACGAGCTGGCTCCCATGCGGGCCATGGCCGTCGGCGGTCACAAGCATATTTTCCAGCTGTGGGACTACATGGAGCAGTTCAACTGTGACATGGTCGTCATGTATGACCAGCTTCAGTGCAAGGGTATGCAGGGCATCAAAGGCATGTTCGAGGACGAGTTCCGTGAGCGCGGCATCCATGCCATCTGGTTCCCGCACGCTCTGCCGGACAAGCGGACCGTCTCCCGCGCGGAGATCCGCGACTGCATCAGCAACTACATGATCGACGTCATGCACGAAGAGCCTCTCGACCCGTCGCTGCTCGACTTCGATGACAGTCTGACCTGGTAAGAAAGAGGTGGACCGAATGAAAATCATTTTCAAGATCATCCGTATCTTCGCGATCGTTTTTGCGGCGCTCTTCGCGGTCTTCTATTTCGACCTGGACGGCAAACTTCTGTACTATGTCTATGAGCCGCTCATGTGCAAGCACTATGACAATATCGAAGGCCGTCGGAACATCGTCGAGATCCCGTACGACATGAAAGAGGACATTTACGACTAAGCGTCCGAAACAAACAAGAAAGCCCCCTGATTCGTTCAGGGGGCGTTTTTCTGTATTCTTTTGGGCGATGTACGCCGTGTCATTCCGCGACCAGCGCCGCGACTCTCTCCGCTTCGGCCCGGACGTTCTCCGGTGCCGGCGCGCCGATGCACGTCCGCTGGGACACGCAGCGCTCGAGGGAGATGGCGTCGTAAACGCCTTCTTCGAAGAGGTCACAGACCTTCTGGTACTCTTCCAGAGGAAGGTCTTCGAGGGTCGTGCCCTTGTCGATGCACAGGGCGACGAGTTCGCCAGTGCACTTGTAGGCGTCCCGGAAGGGAAGACCTCTGCCGACGAGGTAGTCGGCACAGTCGGTCGCGTTGATGAAACCTCCGGCGGCCGCTTTGCGCATGTTCTGCGGCAGGACCGTCATGGTGTCGATCATCGGGATGAAGGCGGTGAGGCACATCTTCACGGTATCGAACGCGTCGAAGATGGCTTCCTTGTCCTCCTGCATGTCCTTGTTGTAGGCCAGCGGGAGTCCTTTCATGACGGTGAGGAGGGTCGTTAAATCGCCAAAGACTCGGCCACTCTTTCCGCGGACGAGCTCCGCGATGTCCGGGTTCTTCTTCTGCGGCATGATGGAGGAGCCGGTGGAGAAGGCGTCGTCCAGTTCGATGAACTTGAACTCCCAGGAGCACCACATGCAGATCTCTTCGGAGAAGCGGCTGAGGTGGACCATGACGAGAGAGAGGGCGGACGCGAACTCGATGCAGAAGTCCCGGTCGGAGACACCGTCGAGGGAGTTGCGGCAGGGGCCGTCGAACCCGAGGGCCTTCGCGGTCATCTCCCGGTCGATGTCGTAAGTGGTGCCGGCGAGGGCGCCGGAGCCGAGGGGCGATACGTTCATCCGTTTGCGCGCGTCTTCGAGACGGCCGATGTCCCGCAGGAACATCTCGGCGTACGCCAGAAGGTGGTGGCCGAAGACGATGGGCTGTGCCCGCTGCAGGTGGGTGTAGCTCGGCATAATGTCTTCCGCGTGCTCGGCGGCCTGTTTTGCCAGGACGGCGATGAGCTCCTTCAGCTGCGGGATGAGCGCGTCGCACTCGTTCCGGATGGTGAGACGGTCGTCGAGGGCCACCTGATCGTTCCGGGAACGGGACGTGTGGAGGCGCTTGCCCGCCGAGCCGATACGCTCGGTCAGGGTCTGCTCCACGAAGGTGTGGATGTCCTCGGCGTTCGGGTCGATCTCGAGGGCGCCGGACTCGATGTCATCGAGGATGCCCTGCAGCCCCGCAAGGATGGCCTCGGTGTCTTCCTTCGAGTTGATGCCCTGTGCGCCCAGCATGGTGGCGTGGGCCATGGACCCGGTGATGTCTTCTTTATACATCCGGGAATCGAACTTGATGCTCGAGTTGAAGTCGTTGGTTTTCGGGTCGATCTCTTTCGAGAAGCGTCCGGTCCAGAGTTTCATGAGTGTCAGCGTTCCTTTCGCTTATTCTTCCTCCAGCTTGTAAGCCTGAGCGCTCATCGCCTGAGCCTTGATGGGAAGACCGAACAGGTTGATGAAACCGGCGGAGTCGGTCTGGTCGTAGACTTCGTCCTCGTCGAAGGTGGCAAGGCCCGGGTTGTAGAGGCTGTACGGAGAGGTGACGCCGGCGTTGATGATGTTGCCCTTGTAGAGCTTCAGTTTGACCGTACCGGTGCAGCGCTCTTCGAGTTTGTCGACGAAGGCGTCGAGGGCCTCACGCAGCGGGGTGAACCACTGGCCGTTGTAAACGAGGTCCGCGTAGGTGATGGACAGCTCCGCTTTCTTGTGAGCGGCGTACTTGTCGAGGCAGATGGTCTCGAGGTAGTTCAGGGCATGGTACAGGATGGTGCCGCCGGGGGTCTCATAGACGCCGCGGCTCTTCATGCCGACGAGACGGTTCTCGACGATGTCGAGGAGGCCGATGCCGTTCTTGCCGCCGAGCTCGTTGAGCTTCAGGACGATGTCCTTCTGGCTCATCTTCTCGCCGTTCAGAGCGACCGGGATGCCCTGCTCGTAGTCGAGGGTGATGTAGGTGGGTTCGTCCGGAGCCTGGAGCGGGGAGACGCCCATCTCGAGGAAGCCTTCCTTCTCATACTGGGGCTCGTTGGCCGGGTCTTCGAGGTCAAGGCCCTCATGGCTCAGGTGCCAGAGGTTCTTGTCCTTCGAGTAGTTGGTCTCGCGATTGATCTTCAGAGGAATGTTATGGGCTTCCGCATACTCGATCTCCTGCTCACGGGAGACGATGTCCCACTCCCGCCAGGGGGCGATGATGGTCATGTCGGGGCAGAAGGCCTTGATGGTCAGTTCGAAACGGACCTGGTCGTTGCCTTTACCGGTGCAGCCGTGGCAGATGGCGTCCGCGCCTTCCTTGAGGGCGATCTCGCAGAGTCTCTTCGCGATGATCGGACGGGCGTGGGACGTGCCGAGCAGATAGTCTTCATACTTGGCGCCGGCCTTGACGCAGGGCATGATGAAGTCTTCGACATATTCGTCGGTGAGGTCTTCGATGTAGAGCTTGGAAGCGCCGGTCTTGAGGGCCTTCTCTTCGAGGCCTTCGAGCTCGGATGCCTGGCCGACATTGCCGGAGACGGCGATGACTTCACAGTTGTTGTAGTTCTCCTTCAGCCAGGGGATGATGATGGATGTGTCGAGGCCGCCGGAGTAGGCGAGAACGACCTTTTTGATGTCTTCTTTTTTCTTCTTTGCGATTGCCATGTTTATTCCTCCAGATCCCGCGTCAGCGGGTGGTTTTTAAGTTGTGATACACATTATAGGAACGCCCTATTTAAAAGTCAAGGGCTAATTGCATAAAAATTCAGAAAACTGCATAATTTCTGCATAAATATTCATTTCGGACAGGCGTCTCCGTCAAAGCTAACATTTTTTTGATGGAAAAAAGACCAGAGTTTATGCGTCAAGATGATGGGTGCTTTATTGTGTTACACCCCAAGTTCTGGTATAATGTTTTAAATATAATGCCTTACTATGAGTAAATATATCTATAAGAAGGGTTTATCACCACATGGAAGAGAAACAAGTCCGCGATGAGCTCATCATCGGCAGGAACCCTGTCATGGAGGCTCTGAAAGCCGGACGGAACATCGACACCATCTTCGTCTCCAAGGGAGAGCGGCAGGGGTCCATCGGGAAGATCATTGCGACCGCCCGGGACGCCGGCGTCCTCATCAAGGAGACCGACCCCAAAAAGCTGGGCTTCATGTGCGGCAACGCCAACCACCAGGGCGTCATCGCCAAGGTGGCGGCCCACGAATACGCGACGGTGGACGACCTGTTCGCCCGCGCAGAGGAAAAAGGGGAACCGCCCTTCTTCATCATTGCCGATGAGGTCTCCGACCCGCACAATCTCGGAGCCATCATCCGCACGGCCGAATGTGCCGGCGCCCACGGGGTCATCGTCCCGAAGCGCCGCAGCGCCACCCTGAACTACACGGTGGACAAGACGTCGGCCGGCGCGCTCGAGTACCTTCCCGTCGCCCGGGTCTCCAACCTTCCTGCCTGCATGGAGGAACTGAAGGAACGGGGCGTCTGGATCTACGGTACCGACATGGAAGGCGAGACCTGGTGCCAGACCGACCTGAAAGGTCCGATGGCCCTGGTGGTCGGCAATGAAGGTAAAGGCATGGGCCGACTGGTCCGGGAGAAGTGTGACTTCATCCTGTCCCTGCCGATGTCCGGTAACATCCAGTCCCTCAACGCATCCGTTGCCGCCGGCATCGTCATGTATGAGGTACATCGCCAGAGACTGGGCCTCAGCGCTCAGTGACGGCAATACAAAAATGGGCAACCACGAAACCGATGTTTGAAAGAGGTTAGTACGAATGGCGAAACAATGGTCAATGGACGAGATCGACAACCTCCTGGAAACCACCCAGGAGAACGGGGTCTCGGACCTGGTCGCGGAACTCATGGGCGAATCCGCGACAGTTGAACAAGCCGAACCGGTCGAAGAGACGACCCTTCCCGTCCTGGACGAGGAGGACGACTTCGACGACGACTACGACTATGACTACGACGACTTCGACGAAGACGAAGGTCCGGACGTAGAGGGCGTGGACGATATGTTCGCGGCCCCGGCAGAAGAGGAGGCTCCCGTCGAGGAGGCCCCTGTCGAACCGGGACCGGAAACCGTCGACGCTCCCGTGGAAGAGGCACCCGCCGCGTCCCACGTCGTGAACTATGCCGCACAGGCGAAGGCCGCGCAGGAGAACCTGACGGACGAGACCGACTACGTGCCCGGCTTTGTCGACGACGATGTCGTCATCGATGACGAAGTCGAAGAAGACGGCGGAAAGGGCGGCTTCATGAACAAGCTGCGCGCCTTCCGCGAAAGCTTCATCCACGTCGTCGAAAACGCCGGCGAGGAAGAGGAGTTCACGGACGAGGACTACGGTCTCGCTCCCGCGCCCCGCGCCGAAGACGGCGTCCAGCGGATGACCGGCCGTGAAAAATTCATGGACCGCGAACTCGCCTCCCAGAAGACCAAGGTCTTCGACCCGCTGGCGGACTCTGCACCGTCCACGCCGCGGCAGGTGGAAGACGTCCATAACAAGGGTGCCCTCTTCAAGGGCATCGACGAAAATGCGGAATCGCCCAAAATGATCATGGAACTGGCGGACGACAAGCCTCAGGCGCCGGAAGACAAGAAGGCCCTGGCCCAGAAGACCGTCGGCATCCGACCCATCCGCAATGCCAACATCGAACATCAGATCTTAACGACTCGCATCGAGAAGACGACCGCCGAGTTCACGAAACTCGAGGACGAAGAGATGCCGAGTGCCGACAATAACGTAGAGACCAAGCCGAAGGGCACGACCACCGTTGCCTCCGCCAGCGCCGCTGTCGCCGCCGCTGCCGCTGCCGCCGTCCGTGCGGTCCGCGGGGAAGAGGAACCGGCTCCGGAGCCCGACGTTCCCCAGGAGGTCACCGAAGGCGTCGCGGCAGTCCCCGCGGTCGACAAGACCCGGAAGTTCACGAACACCGCGGACCTCGAACCCATCCCGACGATCATCGCGGCCGACGCCGAACTCAACACCTTCGACAAGATCATCGTCGCGAAGGGCGACAACAAGACGATCGAGCATGAAGAGAACGAAGAGATCGACGGTCAGATCAAACTCTTCGGCTTCGACGACGAGAACCCCGAAGTCCAGCCCGTCCAGGTGGACGAGGACGCCACGGAGGAACAGCTCCTGAAGCGCCGCGCCGAACAGGTCAAGGGCTTCAAGCTGAACCGCCGTGAAGACGACGAACCGGACGTCCCGCAGCGGGAGGAGGAACCCCTCGACTACGACCCGAACACGGTCAACGAGGACCTTCGCTTCGCCCTCGGCGATGAACGCTTCGTCGACCATGACACCTATGTCGGCGACTACCTGAACGACGAGTACGAGTCCGCCGAGCTCGACGCAGACCGCATCGAGTATTCCCTCGAGCGGAAAGTCCGCTTCACCTTCATCACGTCCATCATCCAGGCCGTGCTGGTGGTCGTCGGGCTCGTCCTGTCCGGCATCCTCGCCTCCAACGGCTACAACCTCGAGACCTTCGCCGGCAGCGCCGGCATCACCGTCGGCGTCGCCATGGGCATCCTCGTCCTGGCTGCCGCCCTCAGTTACAAGACCATCATCAAGGGCGTCCTCGGCATCGCCCGCCTGCGGCTCAACGCCTCCAGCGCGGTCACGGTCGTCGTCCTTGCGAACCTCATCGCCGACCTCATCTATCTGCTGGCATCCCGGTCGACCGGCGTCACCGTTGCCCTGTTCACCGCGGCGGCCACCTTTACGGTCCTGCTGTCCAACGTGGCGCGGCACCTGTCCTTCCGCCGGGCCCTCGACAACCTGCGGCTCCTGACGAGCGGCATCCACATGTACAGCACCGAGGTCATCCCGAACGAGCGGGACGCGGCGGAAGTCACCCGCGGCATGCAGCTCGAGAACCCGGTCGTCGCCTACAACGCGCCGATCGCCGACCAGCCCCGCTTCGTCGAAGACTCCTTCGCCGACGACCCCGCCGACCAGAACGCTCACCTGCCGACCCTGGCAGCTCTCGGTGTCGGCCTCCTCGCGGCCCTCATCTTCGGCCTCGTCCGCCACAGCGCGGTCTTCGGTGTCAGCGTTTTCGCCGCCATCGTCACCATCGCCATCCCGGCCTTCGCGCTGCTGGCCTCCAACATCTCGCTGTACATCGATGACAAGCGCTTCTCCCGAAAGGGTTCCGCCGTCCTCGGCCACCGCGCCGTCGAGCAGAGCGCCTACGTCAACACCTTTGCCATCGACAGCAAAGAGATCTTCACGAAAGATTCCTGCCACATCATCGGCATCAAGACCTTCCACAACATGCGCATCGACGACGCCATCCTTTACGCGGCGGCCCTCGTCATCGGCTCCGAAGGTCCTCTGGCCGACGAGTTCCAGAACGTCATCCTCGGCAAGTACGACCTGCTCCCGAGCGTCGACGGTCTTGCCTATGAAGAGCGCCTCGGCCTCTCCGCCTGGATCGGCGAACGCCGCGTCCTCTTCGGCAACCGCAACCTGCTCCTGAATCACAATGTCGACCTGCCGGACGAAGACTTCGAGAAGCAGTACACCATCAACGGCCGCAAGGTCAACTACCTCGCCATCTCCGGCAAGGTGGCTGCCATGTTCGTCGTCAAGTACCGTCCGGTCAAGCAGTACCGCCGCTACCTGCAGAACATCGACCGCGCCGGCATCACCATCCTCGTCCGCAACACTGACTGCAACATCAACGAAGAGATGGTCGCGAAGTACTACCACCTGCCCGTCACGGCGGTCAAGGTCCTGGGCCCGGTCCAGGGCGACGTCGTCGGCAAGTACTTCGAGGCGGAGAAACCCTTCTCCACGTCCGGCATCCTGCACAACGGCAGCATCGAGTCTTCCATGAAGACCCTCTACGAGGCCCGCCGCCTGTACGACGGTGTCTCCATCAACAACATCCTCGCCATGGCCTTCGCGGTCATCGCCGGCATCGTCGGCATCGCCCTCGCCATCCTCGGTGTCGAGGCCCTGTCCGACGCGAAGCTGCTCATCTTCCAGGCCGTCTTCACCTTCCTCGGCGCCGGTCTGCCCGCGCTCCGCAGCCGTACCGTCGGCAAGTAGTCTGCCGATCACTGCAACGTTATACGGACAACGCCCTGCCAAACGGCAGGGCGTTTTTTTGGTCAGTTTCCCGATTGTATGCCTTTCCTTATCTCTTATATAATAGAGGATGAACAGGAGAAGACACTGTCTCATGACATAGTAAAGGAGGGCTATTATGGCTCACATGTATTTCCAACTCCCGGTCCTGGAAAAGTTCGTTGGCGACGCGTTCCAGACCTTCGGGTTCACCAAAGACGAAGCGGCGATCATCACGGACGTCCTTCTGACCGCTGACATGTACGGTATCGAGTCCCACGGCATGCAGCGTCTGTCCCGTTATGACAACGGACTCAAGAGCGGACTCATCAAACTCGAAGCCAAACCGGAAGTCGTGTTCGAGACTCCCATCTCGGCGGTCATCGAAGGCCACGACGGCATGGGCCAGCTCATCGGCCACAAGGCGATGGAACTCGCCATCGAAAAAGCGAAGACGAGCGGCATCGGTATCGTCTCCGTCCGCAACTCCAACCACTACGGCATCGCCGGCTACTATGCCCTGATGGCCGTCAAGGAAGGCCTCGTGGGCCTCAGCACCACAAACTCGGAAGCCATCATGGTCCCGACCTTCGCGTCGAAGGCCATGCTCGGCAGCAACCCGCTGGCCGTTGCGGTCCCGGCGGAACCCTATCCCTTCTTCTTCGACGCCTCCACCACGGTCGTCACCCGCGGCAAGCTCGAGATGTACCGCAAGGCCGAGAAGGAACTTCCGGACGGCTGGGCCCTCAACAAGTACGGCAAGCCCTCCACGGACGCGGACGATGTCCTCAAGAATATCGTCGCGAAAGCCGGCGGCGGCATCATGCCCCTCGGCGGCAGCACCGAAAAACTCGGTTCCCACAAGGGCTACGGCTACGGCATGCTCGTCGAGCTGCTGTCGTCCATCGCCTCCATGGGCATCACCTCGAACCACACGCACATGAACGGCAAGGGCGGCACCTGCCACGGGTTCATCGCCCTCGACCCCGCCATCTTCGGAGACCCGGAGGCGCTGAAGGAGCACTTCTCCACCTTCCTGCAGGAACTGCGTGACGCCCCGAAGGCGGAAGGCGCCGAGCGCATCTACACCCACGGCGAGAAAGAGGCCCTGGCGGTCGAACGGGTCAAGGAGAACGGTGTCCCCGTCGACGTCAAGACCGTCATCGAGATGAAACAGATGGCCGACCACCTCGGCATGGACTTCGCG
This sequence comes from Clostridia bacterium, assembly GCA_017461005.1. GTDB lineage: Bacteria > Bacillota > Clostridia > Oscillospirales > Acutalibacteraceae > RUG420. Next base: position 9,167 of record JAFTZU010000004.1, on the reverse strand, counting down.
TCCTACTTCGGAGAGCTCGACCTCGACACCTCGACGTTCTCGAGCATCTATTCTTAAAGTAGAAACATAATAAAAAAGACCGAAGCCGGATGGCTTCGGTCTTTTGTTTTGCTTTGTGCTGCCCGGAAGAGCTTAGCCTTCGGTGTAGGGCAGAAGAGCGACGTGTCTTGCGCGTTTGATGGCGGTGGTGAGCTCACGCTGATGGTAAGCGCAGGTACCGGTGACACGACGGGGAAGGATCTTCGCGCGGTCAGAAGTGAACTTCCGAAGACGGGCGGTGTCCTTGTAATCGATCTTTTCGACTTTGTCGACGCAGAACGCGCAAACCTTGCGGCGTCCACGGCGGCGGTTTCTATCGTATGCCATGATGGTATTACCTCCTTGTTAAGATGCTCTCCTTAGAAGGGGAGTTCGTCATCCATTTCGACGGATGAGAAGTCGTCTGCACTTGCGGTGGAGAAGGACTGGGCCTGCGGGGCAGCGGGTGCTGCGGGAGCGGCCTGGGGCGCTATATTGTAGCCGGCAGGAGCGGTGGAAGCACCGGTCTCGGCCTTGGAGCCACAGAAGCTGACATTGTCCGCGACGATCTCGACAGCGGTCCGTTTGTTGCCGTTGCGGTCTTCGTAGTTGCGGGTCTGGATGGAACCCTGGACTGCGATCATCTGACCTTTGCGGAAATAACGGCTGACGAATTCTGCGGTCTGTCTCCAGGCGACGACGTTGATGAAGTCCGTCTGTCTCTCCTGGCCCTGTCTCTGGTAATTGCGGTCGACAGCGACGGAAAAGCTGGTGACGCTGATGCCGTTGCCGGTCGTGCGAAGTTCGGGGTCGGCAGTAAGGCGACCCATGATGACTGCACAGTTAAGCATGGTTCGACCTCCTTACTCGGCGATGTTGAGGAATCTCAGAACGCCTTCGGTGATCTTGAGACGACGCTCAAGTTCCATCGGGAACGTCGGTTCGGCAGAGTATTTGACGACGACATAGTAACCTTCCGGCTCGTCGTTGATCGGATAAGCAAGAGCACGCTTGCCCCACTCGTCAACTTCGCCTAATGTGCCGTTCTGCTCGATGAGACCCTGGAATCTCTCCTGAAGAGCCTTTGCAGCCTCTTCACCATCTTTGACGGAGAAAACCATCATGATTTCATAGTTTTTGGTAGCCATTAGTTGCACCTCCTTTTGGTCTTGTGGCCCCGGATCTTGCTTCGTCCGGAGCAAGGATTTTCTTACATGAGTAAGCCCGCGTGAAAACTCTTCACGCGGGCAATCATTATAACAAGTGAAATTTTAATTGTCAATAAAATATTATATAGAGCACGCTTGCCCCATTCGTCAACTTCGCCTAATGGGGGGGAGGGGGACTTTACTCTCCCTTTTCCATCGCTTCCAGGGATTTCATCTTGAGGTAGGCGTTGATGAAGCCGTCGATGTCGCCGTCCATGACCGCGTTGATGTTGCCCATCTCGTAGCCGGTACGGGTGTCCTTCGCGAGGGTGTAGGGCATGAAGACGTAGGAGCGGATCTGGGAACCCCAGGCGATCTGCAGCTGGTCGCCCTTGATGTCCTCGATCTTGTCGAGGTGCTCACGCTCTTTGATCTCGATGAGCTTCGACTTCAGCATGCGCATACAGACTTCTCTGTTCTGGTGCTGGGAACGCTCGACCTGGCAGCTGACCACGATGCCCGTGGGCTTGTGGATGAGACGGACGGCAGAAGAGGTCTTGTTGACCTTCTGGCCGCCGGCGCCGGACGCGCGGTACACTTCCATCTCGATGTCTTCCGGCCGCAGGTCGACTTCGATGCTGTCGTCGATCTCGGGCATGACTTCGACGGACGCGAAGGACGTGTGACGACGTCCCTGAGAGTCGAAGGGGGAGACACGGACGAGGCGATGTACGCCCGCTTCACTCTTCATGTATCCGTAAGCGTTCTCGCCCTCGATGAGGATGGTGGCGGACTTGAGGCCCGCTTCGTCGCCGTCGAGGTAGTCGAGGGTCTTAACCTTGAAACCATGGCGCTCGCCCCAGCGGTTGTACATACGGAACAGCATGGAGGCCCAGTCCTGGGCTTCGGTGCCGCCGGCGCCCGCGTGGAACGTGAGGAGCGCGTTGGACTCGTCGTATTCGCCGGAGAGCAGGGTGGAGAGGGTCATGGCCTCGAGGTCGCTCTTGACCTGGTCGGCGCTCTCCTTGCACTCGTCGTAGAGGGATTCATCGCCCTCTTCGTCCGCGAGTTCGATCATGACGAGAGTGTCCTCGTAGAGGCTCTCGAGCTTGTCATATTTCGCGATCTTCGCCTTCAGCCGGCTCGTCTCTTTCAGGACTTTCTGGGAGTTTTCGACGTCGTCCCAGAACCCGTCCTTCGCGGCTTCCGCTTCCAGTTTGGCCACTTCTTCCTTCATGGTGTCGTAGCCGAGAGCTTCCTTGAGCTCCTGCAGCGGCTTTTCGTTCTCGAGAACGGCGAGGCGCAGTTCTTCGTATTGCAGCATGGAATTCCCTTCCTTTGTCGTTTGGTCTTTCGTTTGGAAACTTTAGATATTATATAAGACCTTTGAAATGTTGTAAAGAAGTTTTGTTTGCGGTATAATGTCGGCGATTTACCACAGAAAGGAACAATTTCTATGGATCTGAAATACGTCCAGTGTCCTTACTGCTTAAAGCCCTTCCAGGAAACGGACGACGTGGTGGTCTGCCCCGAATGCGGCACCCCTGCCCACCGCGCCTGCTGGAAGCAGAACGGTCACTGTCTCTATGAAAACAAACACGCCTCCGGGTTCGTCTGGCAGATCCCCTACTCCAAAGAGCGGGAAGAGGCCGAACAGAAGGCCCGGGAAGAGGAGGCCGAGCGCAAGAGAGCGGCCACCTTCGGCTCCGGCAACGGCGGGAGAGACACCCGTCCCGACGGCATGCCCTTCGACAACGAATACGGCAACTACGCCTCCTACACTACCGGCGACCACGGCGAGATGAAACCCACCATGCGGGTCATCGGGCCGGACGAGATGCTCGGCGACTTCCGGGTCCGGGAGTACGGAGACGTCATCCAGAAGAACAAGAACAAGTACATCCCGAAGTTCTTCATCATGGACCGCACGAAGCGGAACTTCGTCGGGAACTTCGCGGCGTTCATCGCCCCCACCCTGTGGAGCGCCTACCGCCGGATGTACGGAGTGGCCATCATCCTGGTCATCCTCCAGTTCATCGTGCCCCTCGCCGCCCTCGACAGCGTCGTCGAGTACTACAGCGAGGCCGCCACGCTGGCCCGCCAGTACGTGATGACCAATGCCACCGATGAGGAAGCCGCCGAAGAGGCCATGGCAGCGCTCATGGAGAAGATGCCGGAGCCGCCGGTCGCCCTGCAGATCAACCACTACATCATCATGGCGATCCACGTCCTCATGGGCATCTTCGCGAACACGCTCTACAAGCGTCGCTGCGAACAGCTGCTGAGCAAGGCGAAGGCCATCGAGAACGCGGACGAACGCGCCCAGTTCATCAAGCGCAGAGGCGGCACCAGCGTCATCGCGGCCGTCCTGTTCGCCGCCATCCTGTATACGCTCCTGAACCTCATCGTGAGCATCGGCATGCAGAGAGGCTACGGCCAGGAGATGGCCGAGGCCACCACGAAGGCAGCCGAAGCGGCCACGAAAGCCGCGAAGAACGCACAGGAAGCACTCATCGCCCTCTGGAGGAACTGATCCATGTCTAAGAATTGTGCCGTCATCCTCGCCGCCGGCGAAGGAAAACGCATGAAAGCCAATAAACCGAAACCCATGATGGAGGTCCTCGACCGTCCGATGATCGACTGGGTCCTCGACGCGGTCGATGCCAGCGGCGTCAAAGACACCATCCTCGTCGTCGGCGCCTACGGCGAACAGCTCGTCGACCACTGCGGCGACCGCTCCGCCATCTGCTGGCAGAAAGAGCGCCTCGGCACCGGCCACGCCGTCATGATGGCCCTCGACTACCTGAACGCCTCCGACGCGGACAACGTCCTCATCCTGAACGGCGACGCGCCCTTCATGGACGCCGCCACCATCGCGGACAGCCTCACGCTGCACGAAGCGAACGGCAACGCGGTCACCGTCATCTCTGCCCGCCTCGACGAACCCTTCGGCTACGGCCGCATCGTCCAGGGCGCCGACGGCAACTTCGAGCGCATCGTCGAACAGAAGGATGCGACCGAGGAGGAGAAGGCCATCCAGAACGTCAACTCCGGCGCCTACTGGTTCCGCCGGGAAGACCTCATCGCCTCCCTCGGCAAGCTGACGACCGACAACGCGGCAGGCGAGTACTACCTGACCGACACCATCTACATCCTGAAGCAGGAAGGGAAGAACGCCGGCGTCTTCGTCACGGAGAATGCGGACGTGGTCCTCGGCGCGAACGACCGGGAACAGCTGCAGGCCCTCAACGACATCGCGGCCCGGAACTTCCCGGAGGCTGTGAAATGAGTTTTTTTGACAGATTCAAAGGAAACCGACCCATGTATATCATCGCGGGGCTCGGGAACCCGGGCTCCAAATACGAGAACACCCGCCACAACATCGGCTGGCTCGCGCTGGACGAACTGGCGAGAGAACAGGGCGTCTCGGTGGACCGCATGAAGTTCCATGCTCTCACCGGACAGTGCGTCCTGAACGGGGAGAAGGTCCTCCTCATGAAGCCCACCACCTACATGAACAACAGCGGTGAGGCCATCGAGGAAGCGCGGTCCTTCTACAAGATCCCCACCGGGAACGTCATCGTCATCTCCGACGACATCAACCTGGCGCCCGGGAAAATGCGCATCCGCCGCAAGGGCGGAGCGGGCGGCCACAACGGCCTCAAGTCCATCATCCAGTGCATGGGCACCGAGGACTTCCCCCGCATCCGGCTCGGCATCGGCGGGAAGACCCACCCGGACATGGACCTTGCGGACTACGTCCTCGGCAAGTTCCCGAAGTCCGAGCAGGAAGACATCGACAAAGCCATGAAGAACGCGGCAAAAGCGGCGGAACTCATCATTGCCGGCGATGTCAATGAGGCGATGAACCTCTTCAACTAAGACGAACGGGCGACCGTTCAGAGCATAAAAGACCCCCACCCGAAACCGGGTTGGGGGCACTCCCTGTTATACTCCACGTTTCACGAGGTGACTTATGTCCGGCTTTTCCAAAAGCATCGCACAACATGAGACTTACAAAGAGATCCTGTCTGCCATCCGGGCGGGCCGGTTCCCCTTCGGCGTCCTCGGCACGACCGGGATGCACAAAGTCTTCCTGCTCCATTCGCTGCTCTCGTCCCTGAACGAGGACGGCGGACGCCGGCGCGCCATGGTGCTGGTCCCGGACGAAGGCACCGCCACCCGCATGATGGAGGACTTCGCCGCCATGGACACGAAGGCGGCGGTGCTCCCGGCCAAGGACCTCACGTTCCTGACGGACCAGGTCCGTTCCCGGGAGTACGAACAGCAGCGCATGGGCGCGCTGTCCGCCTGGGTCCTCGGCACGGTGGACGTGCTGCTGGTCTCCGCCGAAGCCGCCGTCCAGAAGACCGTCCCGCCGACTGTGCTCGCCGACCGCATGATCGACCTCAAAGTCGGGGAGGACATCTCCCTCGACGACCTCAAACGCAGGTTCGTGGCCGCCGGCTACAAGCGGGCGGACGAGGTCGAAGGCCACGGCCAGTTCTCGGTCCGCGGCGGCATCGTGGACTTCTTCCCGCCGGAGCGGGAGCTGCCCCTGCGCATGGAGCTCTGGGGCGACACCATCGACACCATCGCGGAGTTCGAAGTCGAGTCCCAGCGCCGCACGGACCTCGTGGACGAAGTGCTCCTGACGCCTTCGGCGGAGATCATCGCCGGCGACGGGGAAGAGGACTCTGCGGAAGCCGTTGCGGAACAGATCCGGCAGATCGCCAAAAAGGTGCGTTCGAAGAACGCGGACCAGGCGAAGGCGAAACTCCAGGAGGACGCCGACGCCATCGTCACCGGACGGGACCTGTGCCCGGACAAGTACATCAACCTCTACTATGAGAACGCCTGCACGCCTCTCGGGTACCTGCGGGAGGGCGACCTGCTCATCGCCGCGGAGAGCGGTACGGTCAAGGAGCGGGTGAACGGCGCCGTGAAGCTGTACCGGGAGGACCTGAAAGCGGCCCTCGCGACCGGCGAGTACGTCAAGGCCCTCGGCGACCTCATGATCTCCTACCAGGACCTCGTCTCGGACTACGAGCACGCGGACCTCGTCTACATGGACAACTTCGCCCGGGGCAGTTTCGACCTGCCGGTGAAGGAACTCTACAGCCTCACCCTCGGCCAGACGCCCCAGTGGAACGGCACCTTCTCGTCCCTCGAGCAGGACTGCTTCCCGAGCGGCATCCGGGAGTACACGACCGTCGTCACGGCGGGCACGGAGAAGGCCGCGAGGCAGCTGGCGGACGACCTCGAGGAGGCAGGGTACAAGGCGTTCTATTTCTCGGTCATCCCGAACGAGTTCCCGAAGGGCGCTATCTCCGTCCTGCCCGGCAACTTCAGCGCCGGGGTCATGTTCCGGGAGTCGAAGTTCCTCATCATCTCCCAGGGCAACAAGGCCGCGACGAACCGGCGGAAACACATCCGCAACCGCAACGCCGCGAACGCCTTCCACAGCCTCGACGAACTCCATAAGGGCGACTATGTCGTCCACTCCCTCCACGGCATCGGCATCTTCGAGGGCATCGAGAAGATGACCGTCACGGGAGTCACGAAAGACTATCTGAAGATCCGCTACGCGAAGGGCGACGCCCTGTACGTCCCCGTCACGCAGCTGGACCTTGTCTCCAAATACATCGGCCCGAAGGATGACACGAGCAGAGTCAAGGTGAATCGCCTCGGCTCGAAGGAGTGGGAGAAGTCCCGCAGCAAAGTCCGGGCGGCCGTCAAGGATATGGCGAAGGAACTCACCGAGCTCTACGCGACCCGCCTGAAGGCGCCGGGCTACGCGTTCTCGCCGGACATCGACATGCAGTCGGACTTCGAACGCCGGTTCGAGTACGATGAGACCGATGACCAGCTCCGCTGCATCCACGAGATCAAGTCGGACATGGAGCGGGCCTACCCGATGGACCGCCTCCTCTGTGGCGATGTAGGGTTCGGCAAGACCGAAGTCGCGCTCCGCGCCGCCTTCAAGTGCATCGCGGACGGAAAGCAGTGTGCCATCCTCGTGCCGACGACCATCCTCGCGTTCCAGCACTACAACACGATCATGCAGCGGTTCGAGGGCTTCCCGGTGGAAGTCGAGATGCTCTCCCGCTTCCGCACGCCCACCCAGCAGAAGAAGATCCTCGACCGGGTCCGCCGGGGCAACATCGACGTACTCGTCGGCACGCACCGTCTCATCTCGAAGGACGTGGAGTTCCGCGACCTCGGCCTCCTCATCGTCGATGAGGAACAGCGGTTCGGCGTCGCGCAGAAAGAAAAACTCAAGCAGAAGTTCCCGAACGTGGACGTCCTGACCCTGTCGGCGACGCCCATCCCGAGAACATTGAATATGGCGATGAGCGGCATCCGCGACATGTCGATCATCGAAGAGGCGCCGATGGATCGCCACCCGGTCCAGACCTTCGTCCTCGAGTACGACCCGGGCATCATCGCCCAGGCCATCGAGAAGGAACTGCGCCGCGGCGGCCAGGTCTATTACCTTTACAACAACGTCGAGGGCATCACCCACTGCGCCGCGAAGGTGCACGAACTCGTGCCCGAGGCGCGCATCGGCATCGCCCACGGCAAGATGTCGGAAGAACAGCTGTCCGCTGTCTGGCGGGACCTCATGGAGGGCGAGATCGACATCCTCGTCTGCACGACGATCATCGAGACGGGCGTCGACATCCCGAACGTCAACACGCTGATCATCGAGAACGCCGACCGGTTCGGCCTCTCGCAGCTGCACCAGATCCGCGGCCGCATCGGCCGCTCCTCCCGCCGCGCTTCCGCCTACTTCACGTTCTACGGCGGCAAGGAACTGACGGACATCGCCCAGCGGCGGCTCTCCGCCATCCGCGAGTACACCGAGTTCGGCTCCGGCTTCAAGATCGCCATGCGCGACCTCGAGCTCCGCGGCGCCGGCTCCATCCTGGGCGCGCAGCAGCACGGCCACATGGAAGCCGTCGGCTACGACATGTACCTCAAGATCCTCGCGGAGGCCATCGAAGAACAGAAGGCCCTGAACGGCGCGGACGGCGGCTCCTCAGACGGCAGTTCTTTACTGAGTACCGGCGGCTCCGATACTTCTGACGCCAATGGCGCTTCGGCAGGTGAAGCTTCCCGGAAAGCAACCTATACGCCCAAACGCGAATGCCTCGTCGACATCCAGGTCGACGCGCACATCCCGGAGGACTACATCCAGAGTATCCCGCACCGTCTCGCCATGTATCGGCGCATCGCCGACATCCGCACGAGCGAGGATGCGATGGACGTCACGGACGAACTCATCGACCGCTTCGGCGACCCGCCCGTCGCGGTCGAAGGCCTCATCGAGGTCGCCCTGCTCCGCAACACGGCAGCGCTCCTCGGCATCTACGAGATCACCCAGCGCGGCGATTCGCTGCTCCTCTGGTGGGACGATATCGACATGAAAGCCGTCGCCCGCGCCTCGCAGGAGTTCCGCGGCCGGCTCATGGTCAGCGGCGGTGCCAAGCCCTACGTCACCTTCAAGGTCGAGCACACCTCCATGGTCGCCGAGCAGGACTCCGCCGACACCATCAAAGACCTCAAGACCTGCCTCCTCCTCATGGCAGCCAGCAAGCGGGAAGCCGAGCGCTCCACCCACTGACAAACTGAAATCTATCGATGTGATCGACGCTGGGGCTTCGTCGGAGGTTCATGGAGTCGGGGCACATGCCCCTTGGTACAGAACCTGCGGCGCCTCCTCGCCCCAGCTGAGCTTTTATCCTGCCCATGAGCAGGCAAAGGCACGTGTTTCGGCAAATAATCGCAAAAACACGTACCAACATTCGAGTTCAGACAACCGCCAAGACGACGCGAGGTACGTGTTTGATGGAAAAATCAAAGAAACACGTACCTCTCAGTCGTGATTGCAAAGGATAAAACGCTCGGTTGGTACGTGTTTCTCCAAAAATAGAGAGAAACACGTACCTTGGTCACTAACAGAGGGTCAGATGAAGCGATTTCTGGTACGTGTTTTGG
>JAFTZU010000047.1 GCA_017461005.1 Clostridia bacterium | reverse complement strand
GCGATCTGCCCTGTCACTTCGATCTCCCTGAGCAGGTTTTCGAAGTATGCGGGGTACAGCTTCTTCGCCCTGGGAGACGCGATGGACTCCGAGACGAAACTGCAGTACGTGCAGCGGCTCGTGCAGAACGGGATGCCCACATAGAGGCTGAAGGAGTCCTCGGTGGTCGTGTCCATGATGGCCCGTTCGGCGTTGGAGACGACAGCGGCGAGGTCTGCTTTCTTCGGGTCGGCATAGAGGCGATCCACGAAATACTGTTTCGCCGCCTCTTCCCCTTCGGCGTCGATATGCTTCGTCATGACTTTGGCGGGTCGGACACCGGTCAGGATGCCCCACTGGGGCCGGATCCCGGTGACGTCGGAGAGCACGCGGTACAGGACCCTGCCTGCCGCCAGCTCGGGGTCGTCGCCGTCTTCGACGACTTCCTCAGCATATGCGTCATGGAATCTGGCGGACAGGCTGAGAGGGTCATCTTTCAGCTCTATGGTGATGATCTCCTCTTCTCCCTCGTAAGAATCCGGATTGACCGTGATCTTACGATCAGGATAGAAGGCCATCGTCAGTTTCTCCATTTCGTAGGAGAACTTATTGTTGATGAGTTGAATGATCATAGTGGATGAATAATACAATGAGAAATCGTCGTAACAAAAGTTTGTCGCAACGCGTACGGTCAGAAACATAGTCGTCTCGCTCGTTTGGAGCACTTCGCGACACTCCTTGTTTCTTCCAGTTCGACTGCCTTGCTTCATCTGCCACAGGCAGCGCAAGTCTGCGAACCCTTCGCAGCGAGACAAAGCTTTTGTAGACGATTTCGCAACCTTTATCTCATAAAGGGATTGTTAGCTCTTTCAAAGTCCAGGTCGCTGAAGGCGTTGTGGCCCGGGAGGACGTGGTAGTTGCCCTCGAGGGCGGCGAGCTTCTGCAGCGAGGGCCGCATGCTGGCGGGGTCGCTCTCCGGGAAGTCGGTGCGTCCACAGCTCATCTGGAACAGCGTGTCGCCGCTGAACATGATGTCGTTCAGCAGATAGACGACACTGCCTCTCGTGTGGCCCGGGGTATGGATGACCTTGAACTCGGTGTCGTCAAATGCCAGTACATCGCCGTCCGCGACGAGGATGTCCGCATGGATGGGGTCCTGGGACAGGCCGTGCATCGCCGTATGGGACAGCATCGGGTCGGTCAGGAACGCCTCATCCTCTTTGTGGATGACGACCTTCGCTTCGGGATGGTTCTTCACGAACTCGTTGACACCCAGGATATGGTCGAAGTGCCCATGGGTCAGCAGGATGTACTGGAGGTTCGTGATGCCCATCTCTTTCATGGCGGCATCGACCTGCGGCTCATAGATCGCCGGGTCCACCAGAAAACCGTTCCCGGTCTCCTCGTTGACGCCAAGGTACACGTTCGTGGGAAGCATCCCCAGCTGAAAGTAAGTAAGTTTTATGTCCATTATTTCCTCCAGGTGTCGGTGTCTAACACGATGGTGACCGGTCCGTCGTTGACGAGGCTGACGGCCATGTCGGCGCCGAACTCGCCGTGCTGGACGTCCGAGACGCCGTTGACCTTCAGCTGGTCCATGAACCGCTCATAGAGCGGGATGGCGACTTCCGGCCGTGCGGCGGCGATGAACGACGGGCGGTTCCCCTTCTTCGTGTTGGCGAGCAGCGTGAACTGGGAGATGACCAGCGCGCTGTAGCCGCAGTCGAGCATGGAGAGGTTCATCTTCTCCTCGTCGTCTTCGAAGACCCGGAGGTTCGCGACCTTCTTCGCGAGGAGGTCTGCTTCGGCTTCGGTGTCGTTCTCATGGACGCCGAGCAGGATGAGGAATCCGCGGTCGATCGCCCCAAGGGTCTCCCCTTCGACGACGACGTTCGCGGAGGTGACCCGCTGGATGACAGCTTTCATTAAATGCCGGTCCTTTCTACGTCGTGGACGCCGTTGATGTTGCGTAAATGCGCGATGACCGAGTTCAGATGTTCGACATCGGAAACGATGATGCGCATGTGGATGGTGGTGATATCTTCCTTGTTGTACAGGGAAATGTTCGAGATGTTGACGTGAAGCGTGGCGAGGTCGCCGGTGATCTTCGCGATCATGCCGATCTGGTCCTCACAGTGGATGTTGAGACCGGCTTCGAAGTTCTCCCGGATGTTGTCGGACCAGTGGACCTGGATCCAGCGTTCCGGTTCCGGTGCCAGCGAGATGTCATGGGGCACGTTCGTGCAGTCCCGTTTGTGGACCGAGATGCCGTGGCCCCTCGTGATGAATCCGATGACGGTGTCGCCCGGCAGCGGGTTGCAGCACTTGGACAGTTTGATGAGGACGTTGTCGACGCCGTCGATGACGATGCCGTCGCCGCTGTTGTTGACCTTCGGGATGGTCCCGGTGGCGAACTCGTCTTCCGGCTTCTCGAGCTTTCTCTGTTTCTCGATGCGCTGGTACTCTTCCCGAAAGGTCGGAAGGACGTGGTCGGCCGTGATGCTTCCGTAGCCGATCGCGGCATAGAAATCGTCCTCGTTCTCGAAGCCCTTGCGGACCTTGAATTTCTGGATGACGGCCTGGACTTCCTCGTCGGTCAGATGGAGGTTGTTGCGGCGCAGGATACCTTCGACCATCTTCTTGCCCTCTTCGATGTTCTCCGCGCGCCGTTCCTTCTTGAACCAGGCGCGGATCTTCGACTTGGCGGAACTCGTCTTGACGATGTTGAGCCAGTCACGGGACGGTCCCTTGTTCGGGTCCGGGGAGCGCAGGATCTCGACGATCTGACCGGTGCGGACCTTGTAGTCCAGCGGGACGATCTTGCCGTCGACCTTGGCGCCGTTCATGTGGTGGCCGACCTGCGTATGGATGGCGTAAGCGAAGTCGATGACCGTGGAACCCATCGGAATGTTGATGACGTCGCCCTTCGGAGTGAAGACGAAGACGTCGTCCGGCACGAAGTCGGTCTTGATGGTCTTGACGATCTCTTCGACGTCGTCGGAATCTTTCTGGTTTTCGAGCAGCTGGCGGATCCAGGCGAGGCGCTCCTCGAACTTCGAGGTGCCCGCGACGCCCAGCTTGTACTTCCAGTGGGCCGCGATGCCGTATTCCGCCGTGTAGTGCATTTCCCAGGTGCGGATCTGCACTTCGAAGGGGATCCCCTCTTCCGAGATGACCGTCGTGTGCAGGGACTGGTACATGTTCGACTTGGGGTTCGAGATGTAGTCCTTGAACCGTCCCGGCAGCGAATGGTACATGTCGTGGACGATGCCGAGGACGTTATAGCAGTCCGCCACCGAGTTGACGATGATGCGGATCGCGTAGACATCGTAGATCTGGTCGAAGGAGTGACCGCGGATGAACATCTTCCGGTAGATGCCGTAGATGCTCTTCTGCCGTCCGCTGACTTCCGCTTCCGGAATATACTTCTGGACACGGGAACGGACGCGTTCGACCGTATCGGCGATGAGTGTCGGGTGGACCTCATCGTTGTGCGCGAGCAGGTCTTCGATGGTGTTGTAGCCGTAGGGGTCCAGATAGCGGATGGACAGGTCCTCGAGTTCCTCCTTGACGGAGCTGATCCCGAGCCGGTGCGCGATGGGCGCGTAGATCTCGAGGGTCTCGAGGGACTTCTCCTTCTGCTTCTGTTCCCGCATGTATTCGAGTGTCCGCATGTTATGCAGACGGTCGGCGAGCTTGATGATGATGACCCGGATGTCCTGGGACATGGCGATGAGCATCTTGCGGACGTTCTCCGCCTGCTGCTCCTTGTATGTCGCCAGAGGGACTTTACCGAGTTTGGTGACGCCGTTGACGAGCTGGGCGATCTCATCGCCGAACTGTTCTGTAAGGTCGTCCAGAGTGATGTCGGTGTCCTCGACCGTGTCGTGCAGGATGGCCGCGATGATGGACTGGTGGTCCATACCGAGGTCGAAGAGGATGCGCGCGACTGCGACCGGGTGCATGATGTAGGGCTCGCCGGAATAACGGCGCTGGTCTTTATGGGCCTCCGACGCGAGGTCGTAAGCCTTCACTACCATGTCCTGTTCTTCCTGCGAGTACGTGTCCGCCATCAGTTTGCGGAGTTCGTCGAACCGGTCATTGTATTTGATTGTCTGTTTGCCGACATCCATTTACATCACCTGTTTGTCTGGAGTTTCTGAAGGACGGGAGCGTCGGAGAGGTCCACCTTACCTTCCTGGCTCGGGATGTGGATCCGTCCCTCGTCATCCGTCGTGAGGAGCCCGAGTTCCCGCATGGCCAGCAGTGTGACCTGGGTCTTGCAGAGCGGTGTGAGCGCGTTCTCGACGGGGTGTACTTTCCTGTGGATATATTCATAGGCGCTGTAAGGCACGCCTTCGTTGGCTTTCAGATAGCGGTACAGACCGGCAAAGTAACTGCGGTCCGGGGTGAGGCGATCGACCTCTTCCTCGCTCAGCGGGCGTCCGGCCAGCATCTTGTCGAAGAGCTGCTCGGACGCGGCCATGGCATCGTCGTCGCTGCCCGCCGGGCGGATGTCCCGGACGTAGACGGACAGAGAGATGTTGCCGCGGTATTCATTCCGGCCGAGGGTGACGACCAGGTCGACTTTATCGCCTCTCTGGTACGGGAATTCCGGCTGGTTGAAGTAGATGCCGCTGACCTGGGTGTGGGTGCCGTCCTTGTGGAAGGTCAGGCGCTTGTGGCGGCCTTCGTTCCCCATGGCCTGGACGCTGTCGAGGACGACGCCGTAGAGGCCGAAGACGGGACTCGTGTTGCCGGTGCCGAAGGGCTCTATCATGCGGATGGAGTCGAGAAGGTCTAAGGACAGGCCCGCGGGGTTGAGTTTGCAGTCGATGCGGGTCTCCGGGTAGACAGGATCCATCTGATAGGCGTACTCGTTGATCTTCGTGCGGAATTCTTCCAGCAGCTCCGGTTTGATGCTCATGCCGGCTGCCAGTTCGTGGCCGCCGAAGGTGTTGAGCATGTCCCGGCAGGAGTTCATGGCGTCGTAGATCGAGAAGCCTTCGATGCTGCGGGCGGAACCCTTGCAGAGGTCACCCTTGTCCGTGAGGACGATGACCGGGCGCAGGTAACGCTCCAGCAGTTTGGAGGCGACGATGCCGAGGACGCCCTCGTGCCAGCCTTTGCCACTGACGATGAGGATGGGCAGGTGTGCCACTTCCGGGTGCTCCTGCAGGTATGTGATGGCCTCCGTGAAGATCTTGTCCTCTTCGGAATGCCGCTGGGTGTTCATGACGTTGACTTCCTCAGCCATTTCGGACGCGGAATACGGGTCTTCTGCCAGCAGCAGGTCGAGGGCCCGTTCGGCGGTCCCCATGCGGCCGGCCGCGTTGATGCGGGGCGCGATGCCGAAGGAGATGCTGGTGGAGTCCAGCGTTTTATCGGAAAGACCGGCCTTTTCGAGGATGGCCTCGATGCCGGGTTTGCGGTAGGTATTCAGTAACCGGAGACCATAGAGGACGATCTTCCGGTTCTCTCCGGTGAGGGGCACCATATCGGCGACCGTGCCGAGGGCGGCGATGTCCGCGAACTCCTGCATGACTTCCTCGTTGGAACCTTCCATGGCGCAGCACAGCTTCAGTGCCACTCCGCAGCCGGCGTAGTCTTCAAAGGGGCAGTCCCAGTCGTTGCGGTGCGGGTCGACGATGGCTACGCAGTCCGGCAGTTCATCGCCTTCGAGATGGTGGTCGGTGACGACCAGTTCCATCCCCTTCTCCTTGATGTACTTCGCCTCTTCGACGGCCGAGATGCCGTTGTCGACGGTGATGATGAGCTTCGTGCCGGTGGCGGCGATGCGGTCCACGACCTGATTGGAAAGGCCGTAGCCGTCCCGTTCCCGTTCCGGCAGCATGTAGGTGACGTCGGCGCCCTGTGCCTCCAGATAGGAATACAGGATGGTCGTCGAGGTGACACCGTCACAGTCGTAGTCTCCGTAGACACAGATGCGTTCCCCGTCAAAGATGGCGTTGTTGATCCGCTCGACGGCTTTCTCCATATCCGGGAGCAGGAACGGGTCGATCCACTCCTCGGAGTCATCGAAGAATTCGTCGAGTTTGTCGAAGGTGTCGAAGCCGCGCTGGGTCAGCAGCAGAGCTGTCAGCGGGTCGATGGAATACCGTTCCGCAATGGTGGACGCCAGGTCCTTATTCAGTTTTTGTACTGTCCACTTTTTGCGAGACATGATTTCGTGTTCTCCTGACTAAGCTATATAACATAGCTACTAATAGATAAATCTAAAAATTCAGCTTTATATTATATTATAAGACCGCTGATTATGCAACTTATGGTACAATGGAAACCAGAAAGAAGGTGCTACGTATGTCGATCCTCTTTGGAGCCATGGTCCCCCACCCGCCCCTCATCATCCCGCAAGTCGGACGAGGCCAGGAAGCGGGCATCGCGGACACGGTGGCAGCTTACAAGGAAGTGGGCCGCAAGATCGCGGAACTGGAGCCCGACACCATCGTCATCTCCACGCCCCACTCCGTCATGTATTACGACTATTTCCATATCTCACCCGGCGCTTCCGCTTCCGGTGACTTTGCGCGATTCGGCGTCTCTCCTTCCGACTGGTCCATGACCGTCGATTACGATGAGGAGTTCGTCCAGACCCTCTGTGACTACGCGGACGAACTGTCCTTCCCGGCCGGCGTTGCCGGGGAGCGGGACGCTTCGCTGGACCACGCGACCCTCATTCCTCTGCACTTCGTGCGGGAAGCATTGCCGGAAGGCGCGACACTGCCGAAGGTCGTGCGTATCGGTCTGTCGGGCATGCCCCTCTCCTACCATTACATGCTCGGCATGCTGATCCGGAACGCGGCAGAAGAGCTTGGAAGGAACGTGGTGTACATCGCCTCCGGGGACCTGTCCCACAAGCTGAAAGGCGACGGACCCTACGGTTTCGATGCCGCCGGACCTCAGTACGACGAACGCATCATGGATGTCATGGGCTCCGCCTCCTTTGGCGATTTATTCTCCTTCGACGCAGACTTCTGCGACCGCGCGGCGGAATGCGGACACCGGTCTTTTGTGATGATGGCCGGCGCCTTCGACCGCACTGCCGTGGACGTTCAGAAGTACAGTCATGAGGGTCCTTTCGGCGTCGGTTACGGCATCTGTACCTATGAACCGACCGGACCGGACGAGACCCGGAATTTCCTCGAACAGGAAGAGACGGCGAAAGCACAGAAAATGGCGGATTTACGCGAAAAAGAGGACATCTATCTCATGCTCGCAAGACTCACATTGGAGTCCTATTTCGAGAAGGGCGTCACTCCCTCTGCCGAGGCTCTGTTCGAGCAGGGACTGCTCCCGGAATTGCCGGAAAGTCTGACCGGTCGACGGGCCGGATGTTTCGTCTCACTCCACAAGGAAGGTGCCCTGCGCGGATGCATCGGGACCACCGGTCCGACACAGGACACACTGGCCGAGGAGATCATCCGAAATGCTGTGAATGCCGCCACCGAAGACCCGCGGTTCCCCCGGGTGGAAGCCCACGAACTGCCGGACCTCGTCTACGATGTGGACGTGCTCTCCGAACCGGAAGACATCGACGGACCGGAGGACCTGGACGTGAAGAAATACGGGGTCATCGTCAGCACGAACGGCTTCATCCCGAAGCGCGGGCTGCTCCTCCCCGACCTCGCCGGCGTCGACACCGTCGAAGAACAGATCGCCATCGCCCGCCGCAAAGCCAACATCCGCGACGACGAACCGGTCAAACTCCAGCGGTTCACCGTAGAACGCCATGAAGTGAAATAAAACAAAAACTCCAGTCAGTCGACTGGAGTTTTTCTTTACTTTAACGTTCTGATATAGGCGAAGGTGGCGTCCTCCCCTTCTTCGGCGAGCATCTCGAGGAGCTCTTTGAGAAGGACGTTGGTCTTCGGCGCCATGAGCTTCGTGTAGTCCATGCGGTTGAAGTACTGCAGCGGGACGGTGTCGTCGTACTTGTCGCCGTAGTAGACCTTGCTGGCGGCGACCCGGTCGCAGAACATCTCTTTGACGTACTTGAGTGGCATCTCGACGGGCACGAGTTCGAAGACTCCGATGCCGTTGTCGAACCAGTATTCGAAGTGGTGTTTGTTGCGTCCCTTGTGGTGCAGCCAGGCGGCGCTGTAGCCCGTGTTACGCCGTTCTTCGACGTTCGGACTGTGGTCGCCGGCGAAGTATTTGACGCCTGCCAGGAACTCGACGGGATGGTACTTCGAGAGGTCGTGGAGCAGTCCCTGGATCGGGATGCCGGCCTTAAAGCAGTGCTGCCGGACGAGCTTCCGGTGGGTGTTGATCGTCTTCAGGTGGTGGTAGGCGTTGGAAACGTAATTCGTCATGGCGTCACTTCACCTCGATGCAGCTGAGCACTTCCCCGACCTTGTCATGGATGACGAGGTTCGCGGAGGCGTCGGCCGGAGTCGGGTCGCGGTTGATGAGGACGAGCCATTTGCCGCGGAAGTACTGGAGCAGACCTGCCGCCGGATAGACGACTAGGGACGTGCCCGCGACGATCATGCAGTCCGCCGAAGAGATGGCGTTGACCGCGCCGACGAGGGTGTCGTTGTCGAGGCCTTCCTCATAGAGGACGACGTCCGGTTTGACGACACTGCCGCAGACGTCGCATTCCGGAATGCCGGAGGCTTCCAAAATGTATTTGTAGTCGAAGAATTTTCCGCAGTTCGTGCAGTAGTTGCGCAAAACGGAGCCGTGGAGCTCATAGACTTTTTCAGACCCGGCGGCCTGGTGCAGACCGTCGATATTCTGCGTAACGACGCCGATGAGCTTCCCTGCCTTCTCGAGTTCCGCCAGCTTCAGGTGAGCAGCATTGGGCTTCGGGTCGGCGGGGATGACGCGGTTCTTATAAAAATCGAAGAAGTCCCACGTGTTCTGCTTGAAGAACGTGTGGCTCAGCATGGTCTCCGGCGGGTATTTGAACTTCTGATGGTAGAGGCCGTCTACCGAGCGGAAGTCCGGGATCCCGCTTTCGGTGGAGACACCGGCACCGCCGAAAAAGACGATACGCTGGCTGTCATCGATGATCTCCTGCAGTTTCTTGACTTTTACTTCCGTATCGTGGGTCATGAGACCATCCTCCTTTACGAGAAGTTCTTCAGAATGTTGTCGATGTCATTCTGGGTCGGGGCGACGATCTGGATGACGAGCGCATAGCCGTTGACCTGCGTGACGAGGACTTCGGAACGTGCGGCTTCCTGACCGTTCATACCGTCAAAGGCGAAACCGGTGAAGTTGTTGCCGGCGATCTTGCGGGACGTGGCTTTGACTTCGACATCGCTGCCGACCTGTTTGTAGAGCGCGTTCAGTACATCGCCGCTGCTGCTGAAGTTCCCGCCGGACAGCGAGAAGTACTGCAGTTTGACGGACATGGAGCCGGAGGCGTTCCGGGCGTCGAGGTCCAGGATGGAAGTCGGAGTGACCGTGCTCTTGGACGCGCCCTTCAGGGTCCAGCCGTTCGGGGCATCGAAGGTGATGCCGGAGAACTTGCTCTTATAGGTATTGCCCTTGATGGTGCCGTATTCGAATTCGGAACCGGAACCGTAGTTGCTGGTGACTTTCGGAAGGGTGGTCTCGCCTTCCATATCGGCGGCACCTTCCTCACCGTAGAGGTCGTAGGCGTTGCCGACGTTGCCCGCGAGGGTGCGGCCTGCGTAGCCGTTCTGGAAGTCGCTGCGCTGCTTGATGGAATACGTGATGGTGGTCACCTGGCCGGTGGCCGTGTCATCTTCGGCGAATCGCCCGAGGAAGCTCGTCAGCAGGATGCCCATGCCGATGATGAAGAGCAGGAACACGACCGCGATGCCGATGCCTGCGGCGATGAGCGGTTTGTTGCCGGAATCCATGTTGGAAGAACGGACTTTCTTCGGCTTTTCGGTACTGAGTTTACGAGCCATGATACATCAATCCTCCAGTAATTTTTCGAGGGCCGCGAGGCGGATGGCGATGCACAGGACGTCTGTGGCGATGGCCAGCTCTTCGAGGCTCGGGTATGTGGGAGCAATGCGCATATTGCTGTCTTTCGGGTCTTTCCCGTACGGGAACGTGGCGCCGACCGTCGTCAGGGTGACGCCGCACTCTTTGCAGAGGTTGTAGACGCGGGTGGCTGTCCCCTCCATGCAGTCGAGGCTGATGAAGTAACCGCCGTTCGGGTCGGTCCAGGTGCAGATGTCGATCGGCTTCAGCTTGCGCTCGAAGGTCGAGAGAACGACGTTGAAGTGCGGGGTGATGATGCCGGCAAGCTTGTCCATGTGCGCCTTGACGTCGTCGATGCCGTTTGCGAAGAACCGGATGTGACGCAGCTGGTTGATCTTGTCGGAACCGATGGTTTGCTTGTCCATGCGCTTCAGGATCCACTTGAGGTTGTTCTCGTTCGCTGCGAGGACCGCGATGCCGGCGCCCGGGAACGTGACCTTGGATGTGGAGGCGAACAGGACTGCACGGTCCGGGTTGCCCGCCTTCTCGCACTCGTCGAGGAGGTCGAGGACGTCGTCATGACGGCCGGTGAGGTCGTGGATGACATAGGCGTTGTCCCAGACGACGCGGAAGTCCGGAGCCGTCTCCATGGTCGCGATGCGTTTGACGGTCTCGTCCGAATAGGACTGACCGGTGGGGTTCGCGTATTTCGGGACACAGAACATGCCCTTGACTTTCGGATCCTTCGCGAGTTCTTCGACGATGTCCATGTCGGGACCCGTCGGAGTCATCGGGACCGGGATGAGTTCGAGACCGAGGTATTCGGCGATGCCGAAGTGGCGGTCGTAACCCGGCGACGGGCACAGGAACTTGCAGCCGCCCTGGATGACCCAGGGTTCGTACCCTTCCCCGGAACCCATGGCATAGCACTGCATGAGGTAGTCGAACATCATGTTGAGGCTCGAGTTGCCGCCGATGACGATCTTCTCGACCGGGACGCCGAGGATCTCGGAGAACAGCCGTCTCGCCTCGATGAGGCCCATGAGATTGCCGTAGTTCAGGACATCCTGCTTCTCCTCCGTTTCCAGATTGGAACGGGAGTTGATGATGTCGAGCATTTCGATGGAAGCCTCTTCCTGTTCGATGGAGGGCTTGCCGCGGGCCATGTTCAGGTCGAGGCCCTGCTTCATGTATTTGTCGTAACGGGCCTGGAGTCTGTCCTTTTCTGCCCGCAGTTCTTCACGTGTCATTTCTGCATACTTTTTCATGGAGAACCTTCTTTCCAAAAACTGCTAACATAATACAGAAAATAATGACGCTTTGCAACTTTGCCATGAAAAATCGGCGATTTCACTTTTCATTTCCGCAAATCGCCACTAGATATTGGCATTTTGTCAAAAAAATCCACTAAAATTGGAAGATGTTGCGTTATTTTCAACATTGTACTATGCGTTCGGTTGATGTATCATTTATAAAATGTTTTTTACAGGAGGTTTAGTCGAATGGCGAACGAAACCAAAACTGAGAAAAAGGCTGAGAAGGAACTGAAGAAGATCCAGGACCAGAAAGCCAAAAAGGAAAAGAAGGCTGCCAAGGCTCTCGAAGCTCGCGAAAAGCGCAAGGCCAGCATCGAAAAGTCCAATGAACGTCAGGCCGCGAAGGAAAAGAAACGCCGCAACATGACCAAGGGTCAGAAGGCACGTCGCATCCTCATCCCCCTCTGTGCCGTTCTTGTGGTGCTCGCCATCGCTCTCTGCACTTTCTTTGGCGTCTTCGACCGCGCCATCGCTGCCGAGAAGACCGCGGACGGCGACCGCATCTCTGTTGCCGAGTACGAGTACTACAACAGAATGTATTTCAATTACTATTATCAGATGTCTCAGCAGTATGAGCAGTATTACGGTTCGTACTATGGCACCGGCGCCGGCAAGATGATGACCGGTTACGACTACACCAAGACTCCGCAGGACCAGGAATTCGAGCCGAACGAAGAGGCCGGCCTCACCATCGACAAGAAGTATGGCGATCACCCGACCTGGGCCGATTACTTCGAACAGGAATCCCTGAAGGAAGCCAACTCCTCCACCATGCTGTACAAGAAGGCACTGGCGGAAGGCTATGAGCTCACCAAGTCCGAGCAGAAAGAGCTCGACGAGTTCGTCGAGAGCCTGCAGAAGAACGCGGACGACGACTCCTATTCCCTCGACGCTTATCTCCGCACCAACTACGGCCGCGGCATGAGCCCTGCCCTTCTCAAGAAGATCTACACGAAGCAGACCATCGTCAACCGCTACAAGGAAGACAAGCAGAAGGAACTCGCGAAGGACATCACCGACGACGAGATCGAGAAGGAATTCAACGAGAACGCCAAAGACTATACCACCGTCGACATCCGCAACTTCACCTTCAACAACAGCATCTCTGCTGACGATAAAGCATCCAAGGATGACATCAAGAAAGCCAATGCCGAACTGAAGAAGAAGGCGCAGGCCTTCCTCGAGAGCGTCAACCTCTCCAACTTCACGCAGATGGCTTACGACGCCACCGATGACAAGGACCAGAAGGAACTCATGAAAGACGATGCTTCCTACTCGTCCATGGATGACACCAACTACACCGCGATCCACGATTACGTTTCCGAAGAGGCTGCGGACTGGGCCTTCAGCTCCGACCGCAAGTCCGGCGACAAGCAGCTGTTCGAAGTCAAGGACGACAACGGCATCGCCACCTACCATATCTACTGTATGGAAAACGTCATGAAACGTGACAACCAGTATCCGGTCAACGTCCGCCAGATCCTCTTCATGGTCACCGACGGCGCTGATTCCGATGCCACCGAGACCGAGACCGGTCACACCGACGCAGAAGCCAAGAAACTGGCTGACGACACCCTTGCCAAGTGGAAGAAAGGCAAAGCCACCGACGCTTCCTTCGCTTCCCTCGCCACCAAGCTCACCGAGGACACCGGCTCCAAGGAGAACGGCGGTCTCTATGAGAACGTCACGAAGGACTCCAACTATGTCGAACCCTTCCTGAACTGGTGCTTCGCCGACGGCCGCAAGAAGGGCGATTCGGGCGTCATCAAGACCGACTACGGTTACCATGTCATGTACCTGTCCAGCAAGTCCAAGGATCCGGTCTGGAAGAACACCGTCCGTGACGCCCTGGCTTCCGCGAAGTTCGACAAGTACATCGAGAGCACCATCAAGGCGGACGAGACCAAGGTCTCCGAACACTGGGTCAAAGTCGTTGGAAAACGCATCCAGAAAGCCGCCGAGACGGTCATCACCAATGCCGGCCTGAACGCCTCTTCCGGCGCTCTCTCCGACGCCTCCGTCATCTCTGCAGGTGACGAAGAATAAGACTGCACTTTCAGCAGCGACAGTCAGCCGGGAACTGCGACCCGGCTGACTGATATCTATATATCTTTTGTATCCAATTTTGTATCCAAGTTGTTTTAATGGAGGAATCTGAACATGACATTCGAAAAGAAATTTGCAGAATTCAAGAAAGAGCTCGAAAAGCGCAACGCTTCTGAACTTCCCACCGACCTTGCCATGCAGGTCACCATGACCGACGAAGACTGCGGCGGTACTTTCTACATCGCCAACATCGACGGCAACTTCGCTGTGGAACCCTATGACTATGTGGACAACACCGTCAACATCGCTGCGGCGGCTGCCACTCTGAAGGACCTGCTCGCAGGCAAACTTGATGGTCCTGACGCTATGTTCCGTGGCCTTGTCACGGTCAACGGCAACACTGCCCACGCTCTCGCTGTCATGGGTATGAAGAAGAAGGCTGCTGCTAAGAAGCCTGCCGCCAAGAAGACCGCTGCCAAGAAACCGGCTGCGAAGAAGACTGCGACCAAGAAGGCTGCTGCTCCGAAGAAGGCTGCCGAGAAGAAAGTCGAAGAGAAGAAGCCGGCTGCCAAGAAGGCTGCTGCTCCGAAAAAGGCCGCTGAGAAGAAGGCTGCTGCTCCGAAGAAAGCTGCTGAAAAGAAAGCTGCTCCGAAAGCTGCCGAGAAGAAGACTGCGACCAAGACTGCCGCGAAGAAGCCGGCTGCCAAAAAGACCGCTGCCAAGAAATAAGACAGTAACGAAAAGGACCTCTTGCGAGGTCCTTTCTTTTATACTGTTTTTCCAGTCTGTGAACTTTATTTCTTGTCGTTTATCATTGACATTTCTGTTTCATAATTTATAATTATTAAAATATATTTTTCACACTATTTTGCATCGCGAAAAAAGGGGTATCTTATGGCTTATTATTTCGATCAACCGTCCAGAACTTTTGGTGAGTATCTTCTTGTCCCCGGTTTCTCTTCCGGCGATTATATTCCCGCCAATGTAGACCTTCGTACGCCCCTGGTCCGGTTCAAGAAAGGCGAAGAACCGGCCATCACTCTGAACATCCCCATGGTCTCCGCCATCATGCAGGCGGTCTCCAACGACACCATGGCCATCGCACTGGCCAAAGAAGGCGGCGTGTCCTTCATCTACGGCTCCCAGTCCATCGAGTCTGAGGCTGCCATGGTCGCCCGCGTCAAGAACTACAAGAAGGGCTTCATCGTCTCCACGAGCAACCTGACTCCGGACGATACCCTTGCCGATGTCCTCACCCTGAAAGAGCGCACCGGCCACTCCACCGTCGCCATCACCGAAGACGGTACCGCGAACGGCAAACTCCTCGGCATCGTCGGTTCCAAGGACTACAGAGTCTCCAGAATGGACCCGGCCACCAAGGTCAAAGAGTTCATGACTCCCCGGGAGAAGCTCATCACTGCCCCTGATACGACTTCTCTGAAAGATGCCAACGACATCATCTGGGAGAACAAGCTCAACAACCTGCCCCTGGTCGACGAGAACGATCACCTCGCCTACCTCGTGTTCCGCAAGGACTACGACACCCATCATGAAAACAAGCTGGAACTCCTCGACGAGCACAAGTCCTACGTCGTCGGTGCCGGCATCAACTCGAGAGACTACGAAGAGCGTGTCCCCGCCCTCGTCGAAGCCGGCGCAGATGTCCTCTGCATCGACTCCTCCGAAGGTTATTCCGAGTGGCAGAGACGCACTCTCAAGTGGATCAAGGACCGTTACGGTGACACCGTCAAGTGCGGCGCCGGCAACGTGGTCGACGAAGAAGGTTTCCGCTTCCTCGCTGACTGCGGCGCGGACTTCATCAAAGTCGGTATCGGCGGCGGCTCCATCTGCATCACCCGTGAGACCAAGGGCATCGGTCGAGGCCAGGCCACTGCGCTCATCGACGTCTGCAGAGCCAGAGACAAGTACTATGAGGAAACCGGCATCTATGTTCCGGTCTGCTCCGACGGCGGCATCGTCCATGACTACCATGTCACCCTTGCCCTCGCCATGGGCGCCGACTTCCTGATGCTCGGCCGGTACTTCTCCCGCTTCGACGAGTCCCCGACCAACAAGATCCGCATCAACGGTCGTTACGTCAAAGAGTACTGGGGCGAAGGCTCCAACCGTGCCCGCAACTGGCAGCGCTACGACATGGGCGGCGACAAGAAGCTCTCCTTCGAAGAAGGTGTCGACTCCTACGTCCCCTACGCCGGCTCCCTGAAGGATGGCGTTTACACCACCCTCGCCAAGGTCCGCTCCACCATGTGCAACTGCGGCGCTCTGAGCATCCCGGAACTCCGTGAGAAAGCCAAGCTGACTGTCGTCTCCTCCACCTCCATCGTCGAAGGCGGCGCCCACGACGTCATCACCAAGGACACCACGTCCAACGTCTAAAAGGCATAATGAAAGCCCACACCTTTCGGTGTGGGCTTTTATGTTAAACCATCAGGTTAAAGCATCTATAAACAGAAAGTTGACGAGCTCGTCAAACTGGGGTTAGCTGCTCTTCCTAAGTTGAAACTAGTTGAAATGGTTGTTCGGCTTTCGGCCACTACATAGTGTTCGTGCGCCCGCGCACACTGATCGACGCAGGCGGGCAGGTGGAAAGGTTCGAGAGCCCGGGCTTTAGAACCCGAACTCCGAACCTGCGGCGTTCCACGACCCTGCCTGCTGAATTTCTCTCCCAGCTGTAGATAACAAATAGTTTAGCCAGAAATGCATGTACTAAATACTTTAGCTGAAGCGTTGCAACCGGTTCTGACTACTTTTCCAAATTATTCAGCTAAGACCCTTTTGCAACGGAATTTTAGCTGAAGAAAAGCTCTTTTGACCAAGGGAACTGTACCATTATTCAGCTAAGCCAAAGCGATTCTTTTGTTCTTAGCTGAAGTTCAGCCAATTGATCTGCGAGCAGCCCAAGAATCTTTCAGCTAAGAATAATCTCCCCTCTTGAACTTAGCTGAAAGATTCAGAAGTAGTGGCGTTCACATTCTAAAAAGCTCAGCTAAAAGAAGCCTTCCTGGTTTCTTTAGCT
This sequence comes from Clostridia bacterium, assembly GCA_017461005.1. GTDB lineage: Bacteria > Bacillota > Clostridia > Oscillospirales > Acutalibacteraceae > RUG420. The sequence continues at coordinate 26,140 of JAFTZU010000047.1, read as the reverse complement.
GAAAAATAGGAAATGGTTACCAGACAGCTTCCAAAGGTTCAGCTAATTAGTTTGGTCTTTTCCGTTTTGGCTGAAAGGCACTCCAGCGGATGGCAACTAAGATTCTTGAGGTTAATCATCTTAGTTGTTTTTTAAAATTACTGGAAAGCGAAGTGATTCAAAAAAGCAACTAAATAACACCAGGCGAAGCGGTTATAGTTGCCAAATTTTGTTTTTGGAAACTTGCTGACATTTAAAAAGGCAACTAAGAAACATGGTGTGCGTCTTCCTTAGTTGCTTATCTTTTGTGTGTACGGACACAAGTCTTTTAATATGACAACTAAGAATTGGAAATTTTGGTATTCTAGTTGCTTTTTCGGCGAAGTTGTTGTTCCAGTCAGGTGAAACAGGCAACTAAAAACAAGCATGAACAGATGCTTTAGTTGCTTTTTCTGACGAGAAGCAGTTCTCATTCTCTGGAAAGACAACTAAGATCGCGCAAATGAGCCTTCTCAGTTGCCTTCCCAAGTCTGTATGCAGGCCGAAGGGCCGGAGTGCCCCTTTGGCCTGTTGTCTGGCCCATGCCACGGGGTGGAGGTGCTGTCACAGGGTGAGAACCGCCTTGGAGGCGGGACGCGGGCGTCCCCTTGACAGCATTGGAGCAATGTGGCACCTCAAATACGCGGACAGCTCTGCTGGAACGCGGATATCACCGAGGAAGCTTTGGCAGTGGTGCTGGTATTGAGAGGTAAATCGCCAATGCGAGGTCTTGACAAATTCTGAGTTGTAAAAGTATAAAAGCTCCGAAAGACAGGCTTTCAGAGCATGGATGAGCCGGGGCTCAGAGGTTATAGTTTTGATGTGATGTCCTCGACGATGTCCCAGATGTCGGGATGGTCGACGTCGACCGTGATGTCCGCGTACTTCTCGTAGAGCGCCGTGCGTTCCTCGTAGACGTCCCGGAACGTTTGGCCTTCCGGGATGACGATGCCGCGGGTCTCGAAGTTCTTGATCCGTTTCTCGATCTCTTCGTAGGAGGCCTTCAGGTACACGATGGTGCCGATCTCCTTGAAATGGGCCATGGCTCGAGCGCCGTAGACCGCGGAGCCGCCGGTCGCGATGACCGTGTTCTGCGGGATGAGTGTCGAGTTGACGGCGTCCTCGAAGGCGGCGAAGGCTTCGGGGCCCATGTCGTTGATCATGTCCTGCAGTTTGCGGCCGGACTGTTCCTGAATGACGAGGTCCGAGTCGAGGAACCCGTACGCGAGGTTTTTCGCCAGCAGGACGCCGATGGTGCTCTTTCCGCAGCCGGGCATCCCGATGAGGATGACGTTATTTTTCATGAGGTCTTCCCTCCTGTATTCCAAAGGTGACATCAGTTTATCAAAAGATGACAGTTTGGTAAAGTTACAGATTTTTTAAGTTGACAATGCTATAATACTAACATTGAAATGAAAAGGAGTGACGAGTATGAAGTATACGGAAGAGTACACGTCAGAACTCGATTTACAGAAAGCGACTGCGGAAGGCGTTGCGGTCGTCTCTGACATCGTCAGTGCCTGCGGCCCCCGGCCCTCCGGCTCGGAGCAGGAGCTGAAAGGCCAGAAGATGCTGGCGGAGAAGATCCGCCCCTATGCCTCCAAGGTCGATACCGAACCCTTCGAGGTACATCGCCAGGCGTTCATGGGGTTCATCCCCTTCACGGTCCTCTGCGGTGTCGCTTCCGTCTTCGTGAACTGGTACTGGAGCCCCATCGCGGCCTTCATCCTCTGCGTGCTGGCCTTCATTCCCCTGTTCTTCGAATTCCTTCGTTACGACGAATTCAACGACTTCCTGTTCCCGAAGCAGACCTCGCACAACACCTATGCCGTCATCCCGCCGGCCGGTGAGACGAAACAGCGCATCGTCATGGTGTCCCATTCGGACTCCCAGTACGAGTGGACCCTCAACTGGCTCTTCGGCCAGATCAAAGGCATCGGCGATAAAGGCGGCCTCGTCGCGAAACTCGCGGTCGAGATCCCGGCGGTCGTCGGCCTCGTCATCCAGACCATTTTCGCGCTGGTCTGCCTCATCGTCGGCAAAGGCGCTCCCGCCGGCGTCCTGAACACGCCCCGCTGGTTCTTCGTGACCTTCTTCATCGTCAGCATCGTGTTCATTCCGCTGGAGCTGAGCTTCATCTTCTTCCAGAGCCATACGAAGAGCGTACCCGGCGCCTCGGACAACCTGTCCGGCTGTGCCGTCAACCTCGAGACCGTCAAAGCCATGCAGGAAGCGGGCGTAGAACTCGCTCAGACCGAGATCGTGGCCGTTTTCTCCGGTTCGGAGGAAGTTGGTCTCCGCGGCGCGAAAGCCTTTGCAAAGGCGCACAAAGAAGAATACGAAGATGTCCCGACCATCGTCGTCGCCCTCGACACCTTCCGGGACCTCGAAGACATGGCCATCTACGACAGAGACCTCTCCGGTACCCTGCGCCATGACTGGCAGGTCAAGAACCTGCTGAAAAATGCCGCCCTCAACTGCGGCAGAGACCTCAAGTTCGAATCCGTTTATGTCGGCGGTTCCGACGCCGCAGCCTTCACGCGCCAGGGCTACAAAGCCTCCACGCTGGCTGCCATGAACCCCGACCCGCCCGTTTACTACCACACCCGCGGCGACACCGTCGAAAATATGAGACCGGAGTGCATCGCCGTCGGCATCGACATCATGGTCGAGGCCATCTGCATGTACGACGCGGTCGGCCTGCCGGAGGAGCCGACGAAGTAAGTTTTCAAAGGAGTTTACCATGAGACCCAGAATGGAAGAAGAGCGCATCTACAAGGCGGCTCTCCCCTTCTTCGCCAAATACGGTTACAAAAAGACCACCCTCGAGGACATCGCGGGTGCGCTCGACATGAGCAACACGAACCTGTACTCCTATTTCCGGAGCAAACGGGAACTCTACCAGTGCTGTGTGGACTACGCCATCGACCAGTGGCAGGAGCATGTCCGTCAGCAGTCCGGAAGCATCGAGGACCCGAAGGAAAAGCTCGTCATGGCCTGGCGCAGCGCCGTCGGCTATGTCATCGGCAACGAACAGATGATGGCCCTTCTGAAAAACGACCCCACCATCTTCCCCATGTTCCCGAACGTCGACCCCATCGAGGAGTACAACGACTGGTCCGTCCAGTACGTCAAGCAGATCCTCGAAGAGGGCATCGAGAAGGGCGTGTTCCGCAGCAGCATCAACGTCGACATCGCCGCCACCATGCTGTTCGGCTGGTACAAGTACCTCATCGTCAGCGCGGTGGACATGGAAGAGCTCGACCCGGAACTCATCGCCGAGACCATCTCCACCCTCAGCACCATCCTGTTCGACGGCCTTCTGGTCGTCCCGGAAGAGGGCGCGTGAATCACCCAAACGTCTATATAACAGAAAAACCGCTTCGCTGGAACCAGCGAGGCGGTCTCTTTTTGTCTGTAAGGCGCTGTATGGGGCGATTCACCGCATGTAGAGCAGATATCTCCCCACCTTCGGGATGCGGTCCAGGAGCCAGCAGAGGAGCAGACTCAGGCAGAACGGTACGAAGGTCGCAACGAGGAACGTCAGGAACGCGGAGGTCGTGTACCAGTACATGACGCGGACGCAGGCGAGCGTCATCGGGAAATGCGAGAGGTACATCGCGAAACTGTAGCGGGCCACGAAGTTGACAGGCTTGTGCGCGCCCGTCGGGATGACGGCTTCCCCGTTGTGGCGGCAGAGCAGCTCGAAGCAGCAGAGCGCGGTCACGATGAGGGGCAACCAGCTGTACCAGACGATGTCCTCGGAGCCCAGCAGATGCATGAAGTACTCCGTGACATGGATGAGCAGGAACGAGATGACGGCGACGACACCGAGGACCCAGCCGGGGATCTCCCGAAAGACCTTTTCGTGGACCATGTAACCGAGGAGCACGTAGGTGCCGAAGACGCCTCCGGTGTACCCGGCGTCCAGAATGGTGACGTCCGTACTGCCGAGGCCCGGAGTCACGGTGAAGGCCACCAGGATGAAGATGACCGGGAACAGCAGGAGCTTCGCGTTTATGTGCTTGAGACCGTTCGCCACGACCGGCAGGAACAGGTAGACGCCGAGGATCATCGGCAGGTACCAGTAGTGGTCCATGGTGGGGACGTTCTCGAGGAAGATCATCTGGCGAAGGACACCGAGGACAGTGATGTCGAGCTTCGGCCAGAAAAAGTAGTCGAAGATGTTATAAAGGATGATCCACAGTTCCGTGCACAGCAGGAGACGCAGGAAGTTATGGACCCAGAAGCCCTTCATCGCCTCTTCGTCATAGGTCCTCGGCAGGAAGAAGTATCCGGTCAGGAACAGGAAGAACGGGACGCTGATGCGCGCCAAAGAGAACAGCATGAGGACGACCATGCCTTTATAATCGCCCTGGACGCTGAATACGTCGTTTTGCGCGAAATGGAAGGTCTGTTCCACCGAGTGGCCCATACACACGAGAAAGATGCTCAGAGCGCGTATGAAGTCCAGCATGAAGACGCGGGGCCGGTTGAATGCCATAAAGGAAGACTCCTTTTCCACAATTTGTTGAAAAAGGGCCGTCCGGAGACGGACAGCCCTTTCAGGGGTTCACGTTACGAGACCAGTTTCTCCCAGGCTTCGGTGTTGGCGTCGAAGTCGGTGATCTTGATGACGTCCTGGTCCCCTACCTTGGCATCTTTCCAGGTGCCGTCGGTCGGGATGGCCATGCTGCCGGTCTCATAGGACCCTGCGCGGAGCAGCGTCGTGATGAGCGACAGGCAGTCACCGGAACTGAGGTCGGTCTTGATGCGCGGCAGGAACATGGTCATCATCTCGTTGAGCTGACCGGTGCTGAGGTTCTTGCACTTGTCGATGCACTGGGACAGGACGAGACGCTGACGTTCCGAACGGGCGACGTCGGTGCCGACGTAACGGATGCGGGCGTAGCCCAGCGCCTGGTTACCGTCGAGGTTGTACGTGCCGGGGCCGGAGTTGATCTGGCCCTTGTTCGGGTTCGCGAGGTTGTAGAGTTCCTCGTTCTGGTCGTGGATGTACATGTTGAGGTACGGCAGCTCGTCTGCAGTGACGTCGACTGTGACACCGCCGAGGTAGTCGATGACGTCGATGACGAACAGGAAGTTGAAGACCGCGGTACGGTCGACGACGATGCCGTAGTTCTCATAGATGGTGTTCGCCAGAAGGTTGGAGCCGCCGAGCGCATATGCGGAGTTCAGCTTGTCCTTGCCGTGTCCCGGGATGGTGACGTAGGAGTCACGCAGGAACGAGGTCATGACGAACTTCTTGCTCTTCTTGTTGATGGTGCAGAGGATCATCGAGTCGGAACGACCGGTGTAGTTGTCCTTCCGGGAGTCGAGGCCGACGAGCAGGATGTTCATGGACTTCTCGTTGGCTTCGGACTGTTCGGTCGCGACGACCTTGGCGATGGGGTTGTCGCCGAGGTCCAGGTTGCCGAGGAGGCCGTAGTACCGGCCGAAGAAACCGGCAAAGGCGCCGACGACGAGCAGGATGAGGGCGAGCAGGATGAGAAGGACTCTCTGCCAGACCTTCAGGCGGCCTTTCTTTTTGCGGGCCTTCTCGCCTTTTTTATTGATGCGGTTGTACTCCCGCAGTTCTTTCTTGGTAAGGGTGGTCGGGTCGACGGCCAGGGACTGGCTTTCGATGACCTTGCCGCCGGCGGCACCGGCGACGGCTTCCGCGGAGAAGCCACTCTTGCGTCCGACGCCGAAGTAGCCTTTGCGGCCGGTCGTTTCACCGGAGAGCGGTACATCGCCTTCTGCGGGAACAGCGTTCGCTTCCCCGGCTTCCGCGGTACCTTCCGGAGCCATGTTCATGCGGGCACGGCGTTCCCGTCTGGACTCTTCGGTGAAGTGTTCCAGTGCGGCCAGGGTGTCCATTTCATCAGTGTCGATGATGCGGGTCGGCTCGGAGACTTCCGGCTCGTTGACCGGAGCTTTCGGAGTCGAATGGGAGAAGATGTCCTGGGCCAGACGTCTGCCCTCTTCCTGAGCGGCTTCCTTGCGGCGGCGCTCTTCGGGCGTATCGGCGAGGATCTCTGCCAGGAGTTCTTCCTGGGTCTTCTCGCGATGTTCCTCCGCTGCTTTCTTCTGCTCGAGACGCATGGCCGCATTGGCCTCTGCCATCTCGTGGTTGCGCAGCCAGGTCTTACTGTGGCGCTCCGAATGGGAGTAGATGTCGATGGGTCCGTCGGTGTCGACGGCCGCTTCGAGGTCCTGCGGCTCATAGACCCGGGCGACATTCTTCGCGGGAGACACTTTGATGTCCTCCGGCAGCTCCACGACCATGGTGGCCTGGGGGTCCGGTTCGAGGACCTTGGCGGAAGGCATGGAGACAGTGGGCAGACGGGTGCCTGCCTTGCTTCCGGGTGTGGTGTCTCTGTTATCGTCGATCGAGAAGCTGGCGAACTCGACAGCGTCATCTTCGACGGAAAGCGAAAACTGGGTTTCCGCATCTTTCTCCACGTTGATTCCTTTGTTTTCGGCGTCTGCGACAGCGTCGATCCCCTTTCGGAGGACGTCTGCCGGAGTCAACTTTTCATCCATAAAACAAAAACCGAAACCTTTCTCGTGTGTTACGTGTGTTAGTAGTTCGTTTTATTATAACTTATATAAGGGGCCGTTACAACGTGAAAACTCAACAAAAAAGAGACACAGCTCAAGGAATTTTTCCTTCGAAATGTGTCTCTTTTCGTTAGTAAAGTGTTGTACAGCTGTCAGTCAGCTCAGCCGACGATGACACCGTTCTGGACATTGTAGGTCTTGCCGTTGACGATGATCTTGCCGGTGTAGTTGGTCTTGGCAATGCCTCTGCGGACGTAGTAGGACACGCCGTTGAACCGGGCGATGCCGTTGTAGCCGCGATTCACCGCGCCGTTGTCAAAACGGGCAATGGTGCCGTTCGGATTCTCTACGAGACCGGTGTAGTTCGTGTCGACATGACCGTTCGTGATCTTGTAGGTGACGCCGTTGTAGGTGTACGTGCCGTTGTAATCGAAGTTGATCTTACCGTTCTCGTAGTACCACCAGCTGCCGTCGGTGTACTGAGCGATGCCGGTGTCTCTCAGACGGACCTGACCGTTCAGGACATAGTAGTATCCGTACTCACCCTGGAAGTAAACATACAGGAAGCCGGTGTAGTCGAATGCGACCGTACCGTAACGGACATACCAGTAACCGTTCTGGTTGGAAACGATGCCTTCATACTCGAAGTTGACGCATCCGTTCTCGAGGTAATACCAGCCGTTGTCGTTTTCCGCAAGACCGGTGAACTCGAAGTTGACCTTACCCTTCTCGATTCTCCACCAGCCGTTCTCATTGGCGGCGATGCCGGTGTAGTCACCCTGGATCTCTCCGGTGGTGATGTTGTAGGCATACCAGTTGCCGTCCTCTTCGTTGTAACCGACGTAGAGCTGAGAAGACGGAGTTGCGGCGCTCGAACGGGAGATGTGGACGATGCCGACCACAGCAACAGAAACGAGCAGGACTGCGCTCAGAAGGATGGCCAGAACTTTACGAGACGTCATCGAAATGTTCTTAGTCATTGTCAATTCTCCTTCCATTTACTGATTTTTGTTTGTCAGGTGTGTTTATACCTTGAAGAATATTATAACTTTTTTTAAGAAAACTGCCAAGTATAAAGTTATATACAGTTTCCACAAATATAAACGGACTTTACGTATATTATTACCAAAATATGAACGCAAAGCCCGTAAAACTCATATTCAGTTGGCGATGAACTTACGCTGCTTTGACGTAGCTCATGGAGACCCATCCGTCGACGCCGCCGACATTGACATGGCCAAAGCCGTTGGAGACTTCAGTGACGGTGATGCGGGTGCCGTCCGTGACTTTCGCGACTTCCGTGTAGCTGGTGCCGGGGCCGCTGCGGACGTTCAGGTTGCTGCCGCCGGTGGAGACGACATAGTTACCGGGCTGGGTCGGAGCCGGAGCTGGAGCTGTAGTGGTGGTAGCCGCAGCGTTGTTCCCCGTCGTGCCGAAGTACTTCGGGAAGTAGGTCCGGGAAGCGGAAGAACCGCGGCTCTGAGACTTGGACTCTCTGGAAGCCGGACGTTCGAAGTCGTAGCAGAAACGGTAGCCTGCGTTGTAGGCGCCGCTGCTGTTGTTGGCGGTCGAGCGAAGAGTAGAAAGAAGGCTCGGGTACTCGTTCTGGAGTTCATAGTACAGGTAGCTGAGCTGACCGTACAGAGAAGAATAATCGAGACCGTTGGAATTGCAGTAGTTGATCAGTGCGGACTTTCTGGACTTGTTCCACTGGCAGAGACCGTAGCTGGAACCGCTGTCACCGGAAAGGGACGGGTTGAAGCTGGACTCCTGCTCGAAGTTGGCAAGAAGGCCGGCTGCCGCAGCAGTGTTCAGGCCCATGTTGTTGACCAGGAAGTTGTAGCAATACTCTTCATTGGTAGACGCATGAGAACGGAGCATAGTCGCAAAGATGCCGGAAACCATGAGGACCGCCAGAAGGACGGCGACCACGATCCGGAGCGCTTTGGAGCTGCGTTTCGTTTCAGTCATAATGTACCTCCGAATAACTTACATACATAAATTAACGCTTCAAATTATAAGGGAAGGTAAACGATTTGTCAAATTTTTGATACCTTTTTGTAATTTTTGGACACGAATCCAGTCTTTCTTACCCCCGCTTCATGCACTTTGACGATAAGAAAAGTCCACATCTGTCAGCGAAAACACTGAAAAATGTGGACTGTAAAGGCGATGTACTTCACAGAAAGAAGTTACAGTTTGTAGCCGTTTGGAAATTATGACACAGCGTCTTCCCAGGCTTTGCGGTTGGCCGCGAAGTCGATATCGAGGACCGCCATGCCGCTGACCGTCATATCGGACCATGTACCGTCGACCGGGATGGCAAAACTCTTGACATCGAAGCTCCGAAGGCGCAGGACCAGGGATCCCAGGTTGATGACCTCGGACCTTGTGAGGTCGGAATGGACTCTCGGCAGGAACTGCTGCATCAGAGAACTTTGCTGTGTCAGGGACATGTTCCCGATCTTGTCGAGGGCATCTTCCATGACGACACGCTGACGTTTGGTACGGCTGAAGTCGTTGTCGATCTTACGGATGCGGGCATAGGTCAGCGCCTGTTCCCCGTTAAGATGATTCACCCCGGCACCGGACAGATAACCGCTGGAGCCGTTGTTGATGATCTCGACTTCTTCCGGGGAAAGGTCGACGTCGACCCCTCCGATCGCATTGACGAAATCGATGACGACCTGGAAGTTGATGACCGCGACGCGATCGACCGGAATACCGAAGTTGTTTTTGATGGTCTGATTCAGGAGGTTGGTTCCCCCTTCCCCGTATGCCGCGTTGATGCGGTTGTTGCCGTGTCCCGGGATGGAGACATAGGAGTCACGGAGAATGGAACAGAGAACGAGTTTCTTGCTCTTCTGGTTGATGGACATGAGCATCTGGACGTCCGAACGACCGGTGTAGGTATCGGTATAGGAGTCGACACCGACCAGAAGGATGGTGAAGACATCGTCAGCGATGTTCGTCGGGGCAATGATCTGTTCGCCGGTGGCCGTGTTGGAATCGGCCACGGTCTTGCCCCGTTCCTCTTCCCGTAGATCGCCAAAGAGGCCGGCATAGTGGGTCAGCAGGAAGCCGGAGACCGCTGCAACGAGGACGATGACTCCCAGAAGGACGAGCAGGACGATCTTTGCAACGCTCTTGTCCCTGGTTTTGTTGGTACTCATGTCAGGCATCCCCTTCCTGTTTTGTTTTGCCGTTCAAATGGAGTTTTTCTTTGACAAAACGCAGTGCTTCCAGGGCAATGGGCTCTTTCCGGAGGACCAGATAGCCGAAATAGATGCCGAAGAACAGCAGTGCGGAGAGTGCGAGTGTGTAGAAGGTCCGAAGGCCCAGAGCCGGGATCCAGAACGTCGCGAGAATGGCCAGGGCTGTGGCGACGAGGATCTTCAGGTAGCTGATGCTCTTGAGCATGGGCCGGACGTCTTTCCAGAGAACGACCATCTGGTAGATGAGGACCGCGAGTTCGGCGATCAGCGTACCGATGGCGGCACCGGAAGCCGCATATTTCGGGATCAAAATGAAGTTCAGGATGAGGTCGACGACCGCGCCGACGATCTCGGAGTGCAGGACGGCACGCTCCTTTCCCAGCGGGACGAGGATCTGGATGCCGAGGATGTTCGTGATGCCGATGAAGATGATGGTCGGCATGAGGATCTGCATGGGAGCAATGGAACCCATATAGGCTTCACCGGACAACAGCATGATGCACTGTCGGGCAAAGTAGATGAAGTAGACCGTGACCGGGATGGCCGCGACCATGACGAAGTCGAGAGCCTTGGCGGAGATGGTCTTGAAGTCCTTCATGCGGTTCGTCTCGACGTAATAGGACGCTCTGGGAAGCAGGACCACGCCGAGGGAGGTGACGATACTGACGAGAACGTTTTTGATCTTGATGGCGGCATTGTAGTAGCCGACGTCGGTATCGGTGGTCATGAAGCCCAGCATGACGGTGTCGAGATGCGTGTAGACCGTGGTGGCGACCGCCATGGCCAGGAAGATGGCGACGGCCTTGAAGTGAGGCTTGAAGTCATAGCCTCCCACCCACTTCATGTCGATGTACTTACGTGCGTTGACGAAGTTCAGGACATAGGACAGGCTGGACGCGACGATGGTCGTGGCGCCGTATATGATGTAGTCCCCCTGGTCATGGATGAAGAGGAACATGGCCACGAGGGCGATGAATTTGAAGATGATACTTCGTACCGTGATGTACGTGTACTGCTCCAGCCCACGGTACATCCACTCGATGCCGATGCAGTTGAGGAAGATGGTCGACGACATCAGGAAGTAAAGGGGCTTTTCGGCCGCCAGCTTCGGGATGGTCGGGATACAGGCGAACAGGATGATGTACGCGATGAGACTGGTGACGCCGGAGATGATCAGAAGTTCGTGGACCGTCTTGGTCAGCTTCTCCCGGTCGTCCCGGACTTTTGCCACGGCACGAACGCCGTAAGTCGGGATGCCGAGCATGGCGAACATGATGAAGTACTGAATAAAAGACGTGGCCATAGCCACCTTCCCCGTTCCGATGGGCGTGAGCACACGCGACACGTATGGGAAGGTGATCAGTGGGAATATGAAAGTTGAGAGCGTCAGAAGAACATTCATGAAGAAGTTCTTCTTGATCGAATTCTTCTCAATCTTAGGCATCTTGATCAGTAACTCCAGTGTATTGAATGTCAGGCGATGCGCGCAGAAGGCGCAATAACGCAGTATAAGCTATTATAAATCTTTAAAGATGAAACTACAACAACATTTATTTTGCAGTTTTCCATTGGGCGATGGACTGCAGACGGAATTCGAACTCCCGTCTCTCCCGGTTCTTCAAAGTGGACAGGATGAGTCCTGTGAAGAGGGATATGATGCCTGAGATCGCACTGAACCCGCAGACGATGAGGGTCGGGAACCGTTCGACAAGACCGGTGTGCAGGTAGTCGCTGAAGACCGGGATGAAGAACCCGACAGCCAGCGCGATCAGGATGAGAGCGATGATCCCGAAGAACTGGAACGGTTTGTAGTCGACATAGAGCCGCAGGATGGTGCGGAGCACTTTGAGACCGTCAGACACGGTGTTCAGCTTGCTCTCGCTCCCCTCGGGACGGTCACGGTATTCAATGATCTCATTCTTCAATGCCATGTTCTTGTCGATGGCGTGGATGGTCATCTCCGTTTCGATCTCGAAGCCCTGAGACACGACCGGGAAGGACTTCGCGAACCGATAGCTCATCGCCCGAAGGCCGGTCATGACGTCCCGGACGTTGGAATGGAACATCCGATTGATGGAGAAGCGGACCAGCGAGTTGCCGAAGCCGTGGAAGGGCCGCTTGTTTTCGGTGAAGTAGGTCGAGGACAGCCGGTCGCCGATGACCATGTCGATGCCGTTTTCCAGCACTTCCTTCGCCATGGCGGGGCCGGCGTCGGCCGGGTAGGTGTCGTCGCCGTCGACCATGATGTAACACTCGGCGTCGATGTCCTGGAACATGCTGCGAACGACGTTGCCCTTCCCCTGCTGCGGTTCGGAACGCACGATGGCGCCGGCGGCACGGGCAATGGCAGCGGTGTCGTCTGTGGAGTTGTTGTCATAGACATAGACGACAGCCTCCGGCAGAGCCGTCTTCCAGTCGGAGACGACTTTCTCGATGGTCTGCGCCTCGTTGTAACAAGGCACTAATACGGCGATGCGATCCATAAGCTTCAAATTCCTTTCGAATCTTCAGGATGGTGATGATGTAAGGTCAGGATGAGTGGCGCGCAGAACAGGAGCGGCAGCGCATACCGGACGAAGAACATCGGGGAAACGATGAATGTAAGCTGTGTCATGAAGATGGGCAGCAGCATGAACACATACTTCCAGCCCTTTCTTGTGATGAGCCAGTAGAAGGCGGCCAGCGGGATCCAGAAGCTGAACACACAGAGCGTGAACAGGAGGTCGATGCCGGGCAGAGCCTCGAACCGGTAATGGAACATGTAGAGCCAGTGCTTGAACGCGTCCTGCCAGGGATGGTTGAACTCGTCATAAGAGTGGTTCGCCATGTAGATGTCCATCTGTTTCGTCGGCGCGAAGGCGCTGTTGCAGATGCCGAGGGTCGCTTTCAGATAGGTGTTCGGATGTTTCAGGCCCTGACGGAACCAGACTTTGAGGTAATTGCCGATGGCGTCCTCCCCCATGGTGTCCGTCCGGATGAGCCGTTTGACGTTGTCCGCGGAGTCATACCGGTAGGCGGTCTCCAGCTGGTCGTACTTCAAAAGGTCATCGATGACGGCGATGTCGTCCTTTGTGAAGGCCTCCGGGTGGTCGATCTTCAACCTGGCAGTCTGCTGGAACAGTGCGCCGAAGACTTCCTGTTTTCCGCCCGGATATACGTTGGCCGCCGGGAAAATGACCGAAGGCAGCAGCACGAACATGACGACTGCCGGTAAGAGGACGCTGCAGAGGGTGCTGAGCTTGTTGTGTACATCGCGTCTCTGTCGCAGGGCACGGACGATGAGCACCAGGTTGGCGACGGCAAGGATGTAGACAGCCGTTTTCTTGGTCAGGGGCAGCAGCACACAGAGAGCCACGAACCACCAGAGCTCCTTCTTCCTTGCCTGCCCGTCGTAGATCTTCAGGAACAGGACGTAGTAGAGGAGAAACAGGAACCCGAAGAACGAGTCCTTGACCATGGTCACCGCGAAGTACGCGAAGACCGGGTAGAACATGTAGAAGGCGGCGGTCAGCTTGCGGAACTTCTCATTGAGGCTCGCCATATAGTCGGTCGCATAGACGAAGCTTGCCGAGAAACAGAGCACCTGCAGGAAGTTCAGGAGAAAAGACCCGAGCTGCGGGTGTCCTACTTTGGAAGCGAGCCAGGTGGCACCGCCGTAAACGATCGACGTCAGGACCGGATGGTGGTCGTTGAGACTGTGGGTGATGGTCGTGTCCCCTTCGTAATAGTAAAGGGGCGCGGTGCCGTCGAGGAAGTCCTTGATCTGGTACTGGGTGTCGAGGCCTCCTTCGATGCCGGGGTACACCAGCAACAGCAGAACGGTGTCCACGATGGCGATGTACGCGAACATCCACTTACGGCCCCACAGTTTCCCGTCCGGGATCAGGGCGTCGAGTTTTTCAAAGGAAAGCTTTGAGAGGAAGAAAAGAACGACGGAAAACAGGACGAATACCGCAAGGATCTCCGCCACGGTCATGAACCAGGGATATTTCCCCTCCAGCGTGAATCCGTGGTAGAGCTCGATGTTCTGGCCCAGCACCGCCAGCGCGGCGGCGAGGAACACCAGAATGTATTTGAGTACCTTGTCCGATCTTCTTGTTTCCATTCTTAACTCCAGTTGAATCAGTGTTCTGCCATGACCTGTTCGTACAGTTCCTGCACTTTGGAGGTGTAGGCGCGGCAGTCATACGTTTCTTTCGCGAACCGATGAGCCTCTGCAATGATGGGCATGCAGTCGTCCGGGTGGTCGAGTGCCCAGAGGATCTTCTCTGCAAGGTCAGCCGGGTCTCCGGTCTTGTAGTAAATGCCGTTCTCCCCGTCCGTGACGATCTCCAGCGTGCCGCCGGAGTCGGAGGCAATGACGAGCAGAGAGGCCAGCATGTTTTCGATGGTGACACGACCGAGGCCCTCCGAGTAGGAGCAGGTCAGGCCGATGTCGCAGGCTTCCCGCAGCGCCGAGAGGTCGTTGACGAAGTCTTCGATGCTGACGTAGTCCAGGTGGCGGGAATCGACGTACTCATGCAGTTCTTCGGCGTAAGCGGGGTCTCCCACCGTGCCGAGGATGTGGAGCCGCAGGTCCCGGTCCGTCTTCTGTCGGGCCAGTTCCACGGCCTTGACCGCGTCGAGCTGTCCTTTGCCGGGGTGCAGACGTCCGGCCATCAGCAGGTGCACTTCCTGACCCTTCAGGACAGTTCGCAGCGGAAGGTCATAAAGCTCCGTGTGGATGCCGTCCTGGATGACGACTACATCTTTCGTGACGAAGGGCTGGAACTTTTCCTTGACGGTCTCGCTGATACTAATGCAGACATCGGCGTCGTCCATCAGTTTGTGGACTCGTTTCGGCCGCAGCAGTTTCCGATGGTGGTCTTCCCACAGAAAGTCCCGGAAATGGCATAAGTACGGCAGTTTCAGCTCTCTCGCCGCCTGCATGCCCACACTGCAGAGCAAAGAATTGTTGTGGACGAGGTCCGGGCAGATCTGCCTCAGCCGCAGTTTTACCGTCTCTACACAGAGGCGATTTACGGGCACCGAGTTCAGGACCCGTTTCAGGAAGTCCAGGACTTTGTTGTCCGAATTAAGTGTCGGCGGGATGAGAGCGTATTTGTATGGGATATGACGTTGTTTCAGTTCGTCCAGCAGCGGACCCCGACGGTTCACGAGCACGACCGGCTCATACCGGTCCCGGTCGAGGCCGTCCAGTAAATCGAGAAGAGACCGGTTGGCACCGGTCAGATTCGGTTTGTGGGTCACGTAGCAGACTTTCATTCGTCAGTATCTTCTTTCTTGTCGTCAGACTCCTCGGTGACTACATCGCCAAAGAGGGCTTTGACGCAGATCTCAGCGGCATTGGGCTTGCTGTAGGTCATGAATTCGTCCCGGAGCTTGCGTACGCCGGCGATCTCCTCGGGGTAGTCCATGTTCAGGATACGGTCGATGACCTCTTCCTCGGTGCGCAGGACGCCTCCGTAGTAGACTTCCTCCGCGTCAAAGTAGACGCCTCTCTCCTCTTTGTACTGCTCCCAGTCATAGCCGAAGCAGATGAAGGGCTTCTCGAGAAGAGACCAGTCGAAGCAGATGGACGAGTAGTCCGTGACGAGGATGTCGGCGGCGATCATCAGGTCGTTCAGCGGCTCGTAAGTCGAGTAGTTCACGACGAAGTCGTCGAACTCGACGTTCATGAGCTTGGAGGTGCGGTCGTGGGCGCGGAACATGATCATGTATTCATCGCCCAGGGCTTCTCTCCACTTGTCGAAGTGGACCGGGATGTCGAGGTCGAAGGAGTCTCCCCCGTTCACGCTGTCTCTCCAGGTCGGAGCGAACAGGATGACCTTCTTGTCGACGGGGATGTCGAGCTTCATGCGAAGGTCGAAACGGTCGGCTTCGGAAACGTTGAAAAGCGAGTCGTTACGCGGCATGCCGCACTCCAGGAAACAGTCCGGAGAGGCGTTCAGAGCCGTCGTATACACTCGCTTGTCGTGTTCACACGAGACACACAGGTAGTCGATGTCGGAGTAGTCGAAGGTCCCCGAAAACTTGTCATCGTTACCGATGGTCTTCAGGGCGACACCGTGCCAGGTGTTCAGGTATTTGGTTTCAGGGTTCTTGAAGTTGAGGCTTCGCTCGATGTTGTTGTCGGTGATCCAGTACTTCGCCTGCAGCGCCGTTTTTACGTAGTCCGGCGAGTCCATCTGGACCATGTTCACGAATTCGCCCTGGTAGTTCTCCGGGTGGTTGAAGGCCCAGACGACATGGAACCGGTCATATTCCTTGTGGTTCTGCATGTACTGGAAAATGGCGTAGGGACTGCCGGAAAAGTTTTTTCCGGTGTTGGCGACGATGAGCACGAGGTTCTCGTCGATCTCCTGCGTCTTCCCATAGGTGGTGAGGGCGGCGCTGCCCAGTTTTTCATAGGCGGCGCGAATGACGGGATGATGCTTGATTTGATAGATCAGCTTCTGTTTCGTCAGCATAACTACTTAATCCTTCTCTTCTCCATATAAGTCCTGTTTGATCTGGGTCGTGCTGATCTCCGGTGTTCTCGGCAGGTACACGACCTCTACCCCTTCGTCCTTCAGGAAGTCGAATTTGCCTTCCCAGTCGTCCCCGATGACGAAGGTGTCGATGTGGTACTCATGGACGTCCGTCTTTTTCTGTTCCCAACTCTCTTCTGGAATGACGAGGTCCACGTAGCGGATGGCTTCGACGAGCGTTTTGCGCTGTTCATAGGTGAAGTAGGACTTCTTCTGCTTCATGTTCCAGTTGAACTCGTCGGTCGACACGGCAACGATCAGGTAGTCACCCTGTTCCTTGCAGCGTTTCAGCATGTTGATGTGACCGTAGTGGAGCAGGTCGAAGGTGCCATAGGTGATAACACGTTTCATAGTGCGGTCCTTTCTATTTACTCGATCTTCTTACAGATCATAGGTGTGTCTTTGCGGTAACCGCCCGTGAGGCCGCTGGCCAGCATGAAGGCGATGAACGAGATGATGTATGCCGTGTGTTCGATGGTGGTCGTCGTGAACAGGAACAGCATCAGGATGAGGGCGATGACGGCTCTCCAGTCACGTTTATGGATGCCCGCGAACAGGCCGTAGACGAAGGACAGGTAATAGCCCATGAAGAACCAGATGCCGCCTTCGCAGAGGATGGCCATCGGCGAATTGGTGAAGCCCGTATTGGACCGGTGCTGACGTCTCCAGGAGGCGTACTGAAGACGGGCCTCTATATCGCCAAAGCCGGCGCCGAACCAGACGTGGTCTCTCCAGCCCTTGTAGCCGTTGCGGAAGTCTTCCGTGCGGGAGCCGCCGGAACGGGAGGCCAGTTTGTCGGCGATCAGCGAGAAGCCGACGGCGGCAAGTGCCAGTCCGAGGACCGTGACCGCGATGAGCTGCTTCTTCGCTTTAGACGCGACCGCTTCGTCTTCACTGCGGGCCCGTGTGATGAGCGTTGCATAGAGGTCGACGACGATGAGCATCATCATGAAGAGATATCCGGTGATGCTGAACGTGGTCAGGATGGTGCCGCAGAACCAGAGGATCCGGAACCAGCGGAACTTCGAATGGTGGTCGTTGATGAGCAGGTCGAACATGAGGGCCGTGCACAGGTGCAGGCTGAACATGGGCGCTTCCGTGAAGATGCCGATGTTCCGGTAGAATCTCATGCCGTGGATGAAGAAGTCGTTCTGCCAGTGGAAATAGAGCCCGTAGAAGCTCCAGATGCGGCGGTCAGCGCCCCACTCGATGCGGAACGGTGAACTGGCCGGGAACCACTTGAGGACCGAACAGGTCAGCCACATGAAGACCGAGATGAGCGCAATGATGAAAACAATGTCGATGTAATGCTTGAACAGCTGCTTGATGGTCCCACGCACCATGTGTCCGTAGAAGTAAACGAACAGGATGACCAGCAGGATGATGAACTTCGCGAGGAGCCGTTTCAGGTCGCCGCCTGACACCAGCGCATAGATGATGATGTACGCGGACCAGATGCCGGCTGCCGGAAGCAGTTTTTTGAGGTGTTCCCATCGGAAAACGGTCGGGATGACCAGGAGCTGGGCGCAGATGAGTCCGGTGAGGACGTACAGCGTGTAATAGTCCCGGTCGAGGCAGAAGTAGTAGACCGAATGGGTGTTGATGATGATCTCGAAGACGATCAGAAAGTCCAGTACGAAACTGAGTTTCCGACGCCATTCGGGAATAGAGTTCGTAGTCGTCATTGCAGTCCTTTCGTGATCGCGGTTTTCAGATAGTGGCCGTCTCTGGTGAGGCGGGAGATGTGGCAGGCGTTCTGTCGCATGGCCTCATAGTCTTCTTCGGAAAGAGCTTCGAGCTTCGCGCCGAGTTCGTTCAGAGAAGTGACGGTGATGCCAACGTGTTCGGCTCTGACAAAGTCCGCAACAGCGGCCTCTTCCCAGACGACGACCGGAAGTCCGGCGGTCAGGTACAGGGAAAGCTTGTGAGGGTCGTTGAGCCGCAGGTAATTTCCGAAATTTCCGGAACAGGTCTCGATGGACGTGCCGTCCCAGACGAGTCCGAAATCTCCCCGGAGTTCCCCGACGAGTTCGTCCGGCAGGAACGAACCCTGGTAGAAGACGTTGTCCTGACCGAGGTCCTGGTATCCGACGCCGTAGAGCTGGAACCGGACTCCGTCGACCTTCCCGAGGTCGTTCAGGTAGACGCATTTCTCGGGAGACAGGTTGCCGGCGATGATGACGCGATCCCTCTTCCCGTCTTTTTGGCGATTTGCCTCAGAAGCTTCCGGATCGAACCCGGTCAGGTAATCGAAGATACCTAAAGGGATGAGCTTCTCTTCCGAAAGACCCTGGTCTTTCAAGTAGCCCTTCATCTTCTCGTTGTGGCAGATGATGAAGTCGGCAGCCCGGATGAGTCTCGTCTCTTCGAGGAAGATGCGCATACGCTTCATCAGCGGGAGTTCGCTGGTGTCCTTGTACCGCATGGTCTCGAGGTCGTGGATGAGGAACGTGACCGTAATGTCGCGTTTGCGTAAATCGCGGACCAGGTTCGGGAACAAGGCGCTGTGAGAGCGGGGCGGGAACTGCATGAGGACATGGTCCCCTGCCGCAAGGCCTTTCAACTGTTTCTTCCAGAACCGGTAATTGTGGATGGTGGTCGTGACAGCGCCAACCACGGTATTCACTTTTTTGTAAGGGATGACGACGTCGACGGGTTCGAAACCGACGGCATCGAGAATGGTCTCGACATCGTTCCGGGCCTTGCTCCCGGCGTTTTTGCGGGAGTGTTCCAGTGCGTCGCGCTCTTTCAGATAGTACTGTTTCATACCGTGAAAAACCACCAAATATAGTTTCGTGAAATAGAAATCGGGCAAGGTGTTGTGTACACCTTACCCGACATTATAACATAATATTTAAAATAAGGGAATAACTCCGAGGACAGGAACTTCGAGGTTTTCCGTGACATCTTTTTCGGTCACGATGAATGTTCTGGAAAGAACACGGAACAGCGCGTAAGCCATGGCCAGCAGGAAACCGGCAAAGGCCGCCACTGCGGTGTATTTTCCGACATCCGGAGAGACCGGAGTTTCCATGTAGTCGAGGTCAGAGACGATGCGGCAGGAACCCGCTTCGACCGCCTTTTCGATCTCGGCCGGCGCGATCTTGATGATCTCACGAACGATCTGTTTCGACAGTTCCAGGTCATCGGTCGTCGCAGAGACGGTAAAGACCTGTGTGTCGGTGACCGCATCGACGGAAATGAGCTTGCCCAGCTCCTCGTACGTCATGCCCAGGTCGAGGTTGTCGACGACCTGCGTCAGGACGTTGCTGCCGGTGATGATGAAACTGTAGGTGGAAACCAGGTTCTTCGCGGAGTTGACCTGGTCATTGGAAACAAGGTCTGCATCCGAGCTCGTGTTGACGATCATATCGACGGAGGCCCGGTACTTCTTGGTCATCGCGAAATTGCTGACGAGGAATCCGAGCACACCGCAGACCAGCGTCACGGCGAGCAGGAGTGCCCAGTATTTTTTGATGGCTTCGAGGACCTTGCCGAGGTCGATCTCGATCTCATCGTTCTGTTGAGCGGAACGGGCCACCGCTTCTTTTTGTGCTTCACTCATTGCGGTCCCTCCTCTCAAACTGCCGGCTGACTCGGAATGACACCCAGGACCGGAAGTCCGAGGATGTCTTTCACGTCGTCATTGGTCACGATGAAATGGTTCTGCATCTCACGGAACAGCGCAAAAGCAAAGCTCAGTGCCAGTCCGACGAGACCCATCAAAGCGACGGTACGCTTCATACCGGGACGGATAGAGTCTTTCTTGACCTCTACCCCGCTGACCGCGTTGCACTTACCGGCTTCGACGAGGTCGTTGAGTGCTTCCGGCCCAAGGCGCAGGTAAGCATCGGCGATGGACTTCGAAAGATCAGCATTTTCCGTTGTGACCGTGACACGAACGATCTGAGAGTCTGTCACCGGTTCCGCAACGGCGAGTTTCTTCAATTCATAGGACGACAGGTCAAGGCCGAGGTCGCTGATGACTTCGTTCTGGACCTTGCTGCTGTTGAGGATCTGTGAATAGGTCTTCGCCAGGTTCTTGGCGGAATTGACGTACTCATTGCTGACATTCTCATCGACGGTCTGAACATTATTGGTCTGAACGATCATGTTGACCGACGCCTGATATTTCGGTGTGACCAGGAACTGAGAATACAGGAACCCAAGGATCGCGAAGATGAGCGTGGTTGCCACGATCAGGATCCAGTAGTTCCGTAATGCGTTTTTGATCTTCCGGAACGACAGTTCCAGAGTGTCCTGCTCTCCGACGACCGGAGTGTCGGGATAGCCGCCCGAGACAGCCTGTGTGGCTTCCAGAGCGGCTTCATAAGCAACTTTATAGGCCGCTTCAAAAGCAGCGCTTTGTGCTTCACTCATTTCACTTGCCCCTTATCTACCGTGAACTTCTGTCCGTTGAGGACCACGGGTCCGACGTAATTGAACTGGACCATGCCGTCCTGGACGAACCATTTCCCCTTTTCATTCGGCGCGAAGCCGTTGAACCCGAGGTCGACCTGTCCGTCTTTGATCATATACGTGCCATTTTCGCTTTCGCAAAGGCCCTGATACAGGAAATCGACGAGACCATTAGTGATCTTCCAGGTGCCGAACTGGTTTCCGGCCAGTCCGTTGAAGGTGGTATCCAGTTTGTCGTTTACATAGTAACCCCATTTGCCGTCGGTGCCCTGTTTGACGACTCTCGTCGGGACGACAGAGAGTTTGTTGATGGTCGTCTCATAGGCATATGCGGTGAAGGACGGGGTCTCTTCAAAGACCAGCTGATCGTTGGTCTTGCCAAGCACTTTGATCATGCTCTCCATCTCGGTCAGCGGTACTTTGGAGCTGACTTTGACGGCAGGCAGGTTCTCATAGCCCATCTTGGCGGAGTCGGCGTTGAATGTGACGGTGTTGTCGACGGTGACGACCATTTTGGAACCGTCGCTGGAGATGTCGAGGTAGCCGATGTTCAGCGTGCCGCAGCCGGTGATGGTGCAGCCGGTGTCATAGCCGATGGACTCGAGCGACAGATAGTCGAGGGAGTTGTTCCCCACCACGTTGAGCTTGAAATCGTCTCCCATGTTGGTGACGGTGAGCGAATAGTGGGTGTTGTCTTTGCTGAGTTCGCAGTTTTTGATGGTCAGCGTGTTGGATGCCTTGTCATAGCTGATGCCCGGAAGGTCCGTGTTCAGGATGATGCCGGACAGGTAGATGAACTTGAGGTCCTTTTTGTCCTTCGAGACCAGCGTGATCTCGGCTGTATGCTGGCCGTCTGCGGGTCCGCTCGCTGCGTCAGCTTTCATTCCGGAGCCGGTCTGCAGGCTCGACAGGAACAGCGCGCATGCGAGGAATGCCGCAAGCACTACAATGAGCAAGGTATTCTTTTTCGCAGAATAGTAGGTCATTTTGTTGCTCCTGTGAATGAATGATAGAGACGGTTCAGGTCGATGTATTCGGACTCGGCGCCGTACTTGGCTCCGTTGCCCTTATCGGTATATTGCCACATGGTGATTTTCCCGTCAATAGAATTCATATATTTTCCATAACCGGTATTGGGGAAATTGTAGCTGCCGGTGTCGTTATAATACGCAAGCCAGAACGGAGCATGGATGCGGGACGCGACCAGATTGTTCTGGAGCCAGGAGACCGAGCAGTAGACCATGGGTTTGTAGCCGGCTTTCTGGATGAGGTCACAGTAGTAGTTCGTGACGTCAGTCAGCTCGTCGGCTGTCATGTTGAGTTTGTAGTTGCTCTCGAGTTCGAGGTCGAGGCAGACATAACCGGTGATCTTCTTGCCTTTCAGGATGCTGACCAGGTAGTCGGCCTGGGTCTTCGCCTTGGTCATGGCGGCTTCCTTCGAGGTGTTGTAGTGGAAGGTCGCGAACTGGTAGACACCGTAGTCGATGCCGTAGACCTCACACTGCTGCGAGTTGTAATCGAATTTAACGTCCTTGGAGGTGGCATAGGCCGCTCTCATCATGACGCCCTTGACACCGGAGGACTTCATGGTGCCGAAGTTGATGTCGCCGTTCCATTTGGAGATGTCGACGACGATGCCGCTGGCTTCCACAACGACGTTGCCGTTCTGGTCGGTGATGATGTCGTTGTTGGCGAGGTTCTTCTTCTGCTGAGCCGTCAGGTTCCCGGAAGAAGTCGTGGTGCTGCTCTTGCCGGAAGAAGTGTCTTCGATCGTGATCCCGTTCTTGGGCGATGCAGTCACGCGGCTCTCCTTGATGGTGTACCCGCGGTAAGTGCCGTTGTAAGAGAAGTCGATGACGCCCTTCTGGACGTACCAGGTGCCGTAGTCGTTCTTGACGAGGCCGGTCCGGGAGTAGTCGACTTTACCGTCTTTGAAGTAATACCACTTGCCGGACTCATCGGCTGCCAGTCCGTTGAACGCAAAGTTGACTTTGCCATTCTCGATGCGCCAGCTGCCGTACCCGTTGGCCTTCATGCCCGTATAATCAAAATCAACGCGACCGTACAGACAATACCACCAGCCGTACTCGTTCTTGTAGACACCGGTATTATCGAAGCGTACCTGCCCGTTGACAATGCGATACCAGCCGTTGTCGTTCTGTGCGATACCGGTATAGTTGAAATCGACTTTACCGTTGACAGTACGCCACCAGCCGTATTGGTTATATGCAATACCGGTATAGTTCACACGGGTGTTCCCCTTGTAAGCCCACCAGATATTGTTTTTGGAGTCATACAGTTTTACTTCGAGCCCGTTGCAGGAGGTGACTTTCTTGAGCGAAGCCGCCTCTGTCTTGGTCCCGGGCATGGCGAAAAGCCCGACTACTAGAGCCAGGATGATTAAGAGAACGGCTAACACAGTGACCAATTTTGTGTTTTTTCTGCGTTCAATGACCTGAGTATTAACTGCCAATTGTTTTTCCTTTCGATTTTCAACGGCCCGCAACATGGAAAACGGACCTTTAACCCTATTATTGATAACAATTATAACAATAAATGGACAAAATGTGAACCCACTAGATACGGTGGTAAAACCGCGTAACAACAACAAAAAGAGCAATTTCGGACCAACATGACGCTGATCGCCCACTGCTCTTTGGTTACAAAAGATTACAAATTGTTATGAATTCTCAGGACGCCTGCCCCGTGACTTTTCCGGAGTCGATGGTATAGCCGAGGTGAGATCCGCTGAAATCGAAATCGACGATGCCGTCTCGAATGTACCAGGCGCCATAGTTGTTGGCAACGATGCCCTCGTAAGCCGGGAGCAGTTTGCCGTTCTGGATGTAATGCCAGACGCCGTCTTCGGTCATGAAGAGGCCGCCGTAGCCGAACTCTACTTTGCCGTTTCGGATCTTCCAGGTGCCGTTTTCATTGTCGGCAAACCCGTTATAACTGAAATCTACTTTGCCGTTCTCGACTTTCCACCAGCCGTGGTAGTTCTGGAACACACCATTGGCGGCAAAATCGACTTTTCCGTTTTCGATGCGCCACCATCCAAAGTCATTCTGCGCGATGCCGGTATAACTGAAGTCGACGACTCCCCCGACGACTCTCCACCAGCCGTTGCTGTTTTCGGCAACGCCGGTGTAGTTGACGCGGGCTCCGTTGGACTTCTTGACTGTGACCCAGCTCTTCCCCACTTGTTTTACCGTGAGGCCGTAGCAGGATTTTACGGTCTGGTATCCCTTCGCATCGGCAGGCGATGTATTACTGAAAATAAAGACACCAAAGAACAACAGGACTCCCAGCAGCACCGAAACGATGACTGCGGACCAGTTCATGCGGACTGCCGGGTTCGAATGATTCGTCATAAAGACTCCGTTCTATAAAACCACTCCCGCAAAGAATGGACCTTTGCGGGAATGGGACTATATATCAATTGTGTGTTTTATGTTTGTTTCAATAGAGAGCTTAGCCCTGGACGAGGCCGTTCACGATGGTGTAAACAGCGCCTGCTTCCGTGGCGAAGGGACCGGTGTAACCGAAGTCGACCTTACCGTTGGTGACTTTATAGAGGCCCTTGTCCCCGGGGAAGACGCCGTTGGCGTTGAAGTCGACCTTACCGTTGACGATCCTCCAGGTGCCGTTGGCGTTGGAAGCGAAGCCGGTGTAGTCAGAGGCGACCTTGCCCTTTTCGGTGTAAGCATACCAGTTCTGGCCGCTGCCTTTGACGGTAAGCTTGCTGGAGTCATAGTTGGTAGAGTAACCGGTGTCCGTAGAGGTGACGACAGCACCGCCGGCGATGGTGTAGACCTTACCGTTGGAGTTGACGACGCCATACTTCGCGAAGTTTACTTTACCCTTTTCAACATAGTACTGGCCATTGTTGTTGCTGTAAACGCCGGTAGCGTTCCAGTCGAGGCGACCGCGGACGATTCTCCACCAGCCGTTGCCGTTCGGGGCGATGCCGGTGTAGTCCCATGCGATCTGGTTGCCGTCGAATGCATACCAGTTTCCGTCGGGAGCCTGTTTGACGGTCAGAGCATTGCAGTCATACTGTTTGTACTTGTAGTTCTTTTCGAGGGTAGCCTTGCCATCGCGGATGACCCAGGTCTGCTTGTTGTAAGTGACGGTGTCGTTCTTGTCGAAGTTGACTTTGCCGTTTTCGACCCACCAGTTGCCATAGCTGTTGCTGAAGACGCCGGTAGCTTTAAAGTTAACTTTACCTTTGACGACTCTCCACCAGCCGTTGCTGTTCTTGGCAATGCCGGTGTACTTGGTGTTGATCTTGTTGTTGGACTTGTTGAAGGTGTACCAGTTGCCGTCCTTTGCTTTCTTGACGACCATGGTTTCTTCGATCGGGGTCTTGCTGGCAGCCGAAGCGTTGGTGGCGCCGGTGGTCAGAGCGAAGGCTCCGAAGACGGTGACGACCATGAGTGCTGCAAGAAGAACAGCCCAGAGTTTCTGTGTGACCTTTGTCATTGTGATTCCACTCCTTTAGTGATTTTTGTCTTCTGATTTCTGTTTCCGGCTGTGCGGCCTACCCCCGTAGGTTTGACCTGAACGTGTTCGCACAACCGTTTTTTGAGCACCTTTATAGTAAATGATTTGACAAAAATGCGCAATAGGCAATTTGAAATATTTCAAAAAAACATTTTTCGGAGGTTCATCGCCAAGGATATTTCAAAATTTCGAAATCGAGAAACGACGTAGTTACGGGAAAAACAAGTGTTTGCAACAATCCTTTGAGTATAATTCTTTGGAATAGATTGTGCACAATATGTCGCGATTTTTCGGGCTATTTTTGTAACGATAAATCGGACAGAAGAAATATTTCAAAAATCCATAATCCGTTTTATCGGACCGAAAAATTTTCTTGGAAGTGTCCCTTTTTTAGCATTTTCAATTCTATATATCTTGTGCTACTATGGTGCCACGGTCGACCGCGTGCCGGCCACAGACACACAAACAAAACTCAGAAAGGGGCGCTGCTTATGACATCGAATTGGAAGACTGTACGCAATACGCTGGTCTGGCTGCTCGTGGCCGTCATCACGATGGGGATCGTGATCTCGAGTCCGTACATCATGAAGTCATCGGCTGCCACCCTCCCCACCGTCAAAAGCTGTAAAGGACTCACCGTCCAGAAATCCGGCAAAGACTGGGTCACCGTCAATACGAAGGGCGCTCAGGTGAATTACACCGGAGTCGCCTCCAACAACCTTGGCTGGTGGCGCGTTGAGAACGGAAAGGTAAACTTTAAGGCGACCGGCATTTACCAGAACGATTACGGCTGGTGGCGTGTCGAGACCGGAAAAGTGAACTTCAAAGCGAACCAGATCTATCAGAATAGTTACGGCTGGTGGAAGACCACCGACGGCAGAGTAACAT
>JAFTZU010000046.1 GCA_017461005.1 Clostridia bacterium | reverse complement strand
GGCGATGGACGAGATCGCAGCCGGCATCGAGATGTCCGTTGCGAAACGCTGCTTCGTCATGGCGAAGAAAGCCGGCGCCACCGACAGCATCACGCTGACCGGCGGCTGCGCGAAGAACGACGGTCTGAAGGACGCCATCGAAAAAGTCCTGAAGATCAAAGTCGTCGACCTCGCGGTCGACCCGCAGCTGATGGGTGCCCTGGGTGCCGCGGAATACGCCCGCCAGAAGGGCCAGGCCGCTGCTGCTTAAGGAGGAGTCATCACATGAAAAAACTTCTGAACGCCTGCTTCAAGGTCGTCAAGATCCTTGTTATTGCGGTCTGTGTTCTGTTCGTGGTCTACTTCTGGAACCTCGACATGAAACTGATGGGCTGGCTTTATAAGAAGGTCAACGTCCTCTTCGACCGCAAGGAACACGACATCCAGTTCTAACGAAAAATCGACAGATCCGCTGTGCCGACTCTTAACCATTCGCCGCTTTTGCGTTATAATGGAACCAATAGTCAGGCAGCGGATCTGATCCGGTGCAGAAAGGAGAACGGACATGAGTTGCAATACGTGCCCGGATGGACATACCCATCATCACGAAGACATGGAGGCCGTCGCGCTGCTTCGTTATATGATCGACCATAACAAGCATCATGCCGACGAGCTTTACGACATCGCCAACAAACTTGACGGGACCGCCAAGGAACTGGTCCATGCCGCGGTCATCGATTATGAGACCGGCACCGGAAAACTGGAAAAAGCGCTGAAGGCGCTGGAGGGCTGAGTATGTGTTTGTCAACGGTCTATAAAATGACAGAGAAAGAGCCTGTGCTGTTCTGCAAGAACATCCAGTCGGTCGACGTTTCTCCTGCCGACGGCAAACTGACGTTCACAGACATACTCGGCATCCGCTATGAGGCCCTCGCCACCATCCAGAAAGTGGACCTCATCGAAAACGTAATCGAAATCTGCGAAACCGCAGAAGCATAAAGGAAGTGTTTAGCAAAATGAAAGAGGAGTATAACGCTCTATTTACCCCTTGGAAGATCGGTAATGTCGAGATCAAGAACCGTATCGTTCTTGCTCCCATGGGCGGTACCTGTATTTTCGGGTGGACGGAACCCAACCATTTCGACAAAGAGGCCGCCTGGCTTCTGAAGACCATTGCCGAGAACAACTGCGGCCTGGTCCTGCCCGGCATCGCTCCCGTCAAGGACATCCTCGGCGGCGCGTGGCTGTACCAGCACAAGTGGAAATTCGACCAGCTCAAGGAGTACATGGAAGAGTTCCATAAGACCGGCGCCAAGATGTTCATCCAGATGACTGCCGGCTTCGGCCGCGCCATGGCTCTGACCGAGATGATGACCATGCTCGGCAAGAACGACATCGTCAACAAGATCGCGAGCCCGATCATGGACCCGCAGTACCTGACGGCTGCTCCGTCGCCCACACCGAACCGCTGGACCGACAAGATGGAGGCCAAGGCCCTCACGAAGAAACAGATCGACGACATCATCTACGCGTTCGGCGAGACCGCCCGCCTCATCAAGGAAGCCGGCGTCGACGGTGTCGAGGTCCACGCAGTCCACGAGGGTTACCTGCTCGACCAGTTCACCCTTCCGTACTGTAACTTCCGTACCGACGAATACGGCGGATCCTTCGAGAACCGTTATCGTTTTGCGGTCGAGATCGTCAAAGAGATCAAGAGCAAATGCGGCGACGACTTCCCGGTCTCCCTGCGTTACTCCGTCGTCTCCAAGACCAAGGGCTACCGCTCCGGCGCCATGCCCGGCGAAGACTACATCGAAGTCGGCCGAACCATGGAAGAGTCCGAGCGCGCCATCAAGTACCTGTCCGACGCGGGCTATGACATGTTCAACTGCGACAACGGTACATACGATGCCTGGTACTGGGCACATCCGCCGCAGTACATGCCGAACAACTGCTGTCTCGAAGATGTCACCCACATCCAGAAGTTCACGGACAAACCCTGCGTCTGCGCCGGCAAGATGCAGCCCGCCGTCGGCGCCAAAGCCATCGCGGAGGGCAAGATCGCTGCCATGGCCGTCGGTCGTCAGTTCCTCGCCGACCCCGAATGGGTCACGAAGATGATCAACGATCAGGAAGACGACATCCGTCCCTGTATCCACTGCCATTCCGGCTGCTTCGACCTCACGAAGCACGAGGGCTCCGACAACGATCAGGACCTGTCCCACTCGATGAACATGTGCAACTGCGCCGTCAACCCGCGGTCCATGCAGCACAACAAGTACAAGATCGTCCCGACCAAACATCCGAAGAACGTGGCCGTCATCGGCGGCGGCATCGGCGGTATGGAAGCGGCCCGCGTCCTGAAACTGCGCGGCCACAACCCGACCATCTATGAGAAGACGAACGAGCTCGGCGGTGTGTTCATCGCGGCGGCAGCTCCGGAGTTCAAGGACAACGACAAGGCGCTCATCGCCTGGTTCAAGAAGCAGATGGCCGACCTGAACATCCCGATCCAGTACAACACCGAGATCACTGACCTCTCGAAGCTGAACGCGGACGCCATCGTCGTCGCGACCGGCTCGGTCGAGAAGCGCCTTCCCATCCCGGGAGCCGAGCGCGCCATGACCGCGGTCGAGTACCTGCGCGGAGAGAAGACCGTCGGCGACAACGTCGTCATCATCGGCGGCGGCCTGACCGGCTGCGAGATCGCCCTCGACCTCCACAAGAAGGGCAAGAACCCGCAGATCGTCGAGATGCAGAACGACCTCATGGCCGTCAAGAACCTGTGCCTCGCGAACACCTCGTTCCTGCGCGACTACTTCAAGTGCTATGACGTCCCGGTCTTCCTCGAGTCCGGCGTCAAGGAGATCGGCGACGACTATGTCATCGTCGAGAAGAAGAACAAAGAGCAGGTCAGACTGCCGGCCGACAGCATCATCATGTCCATCGGCTACAAGTCGACCCCGCTCGTCGAGCCCGGTTACAACCTCGGCGTCGGCCCGGTCAACGTCCCGGTGCCGGATGTCTGCAAGCCGGTCGTCAAGAAGGTCGACGAGATCGTCACCGAACTGCTCGGGCCTCTGGTCCCGGTCAACACGGAAACGACCGTCGGCAACAAGACCGTCTACACCATCGGCGACGCGAACAAGGTCGCGAACATCAAGGCCGCCATCTGGGGCGCCTGGGATGTCGCGATGAAGATCTGATCGGTACATCGCCAAACACTTTTTGAAGCAAATGACCTCTTCCGGAACCCCCGGAGGAGGTCATTTTTTGTCTGCTTTTAGACTTTTTTAGGACACTTTTGTTTACTTCTCTTCACATTTGTGCTTAAATAATTAATAATATTAAAGTTCTTGACATGTGTGCCTCTTTAAGTTGAATTAAGGCGAACGTCCTAAAATCCAGCTTCAGGAGGAGGACAGGAGGATCAGCGAATGAGCAACGGAAAAATCCTGGTCGTGGATGACGACAAAAACATCTGCGAACTCCTCGGATTGTACCTCGAAAATGAAGGGTATAACGTCTACAGCGTGAACGACGGTGAGTCCGCCGTCCGCGAGTTCCAGACGTTCCAGCCCGACCTTGTCATCCTGGACATCATGCTGCCCCGTATGGATGGCTGGCAGGTCTGCCGGGAGATCCGCAAGGTCTCGGAAAAACCCATCATCATGGTCACCGCGAAAGGCGAGACGTTCGACAAAGTCCTGGGTCTCGAACTGGGCGCCGACGACTACATCGTCAAACCCTTCGACCCGAAAGAGATCGTCGCCCGCATCAAGGCGGTCCTGCGCCGGACACATGTCTCCGCCGCGACCGAGAGAAAGCTCGTCGAGTATGACAAGCTCTCCATCAACCTTACGAACTATGAGATGAAAGTCGACGGCAAGATCGTCAATACGCCGCCGAAGGAACTGGAACTCATTTTCCACCTCGCCAGCAACCCGAACCACGTCTTCACGAGAGACCAGCTCCTCGATGAAGTCTGGGGCTTCGATTATTATGGCGATTCCCGCACCGTAGACGTCCATATCAAGCGTCTCCGTGAAAAACTCGAAGGCGTTTCCGACAAGTGGGCGCTGAAGACCGTCTGGGGCGTCGGCTACAAGTTCGACACCGCAGAGTGATCCTATGAAGAAATCAAACGACACGAAGAAGCCCATGCGCCGGAAGTACAATCTGTTCTTCCGTTACATGGGATTCTCCATTGCCAGCGTTACCATCAGTTTCCTGGTGCTCTACATCATCTTTCTGATGTTCGTCTCCGGGAACTGGAACAACGACCGCATGGAGATCCTCCAGTCCAACGCCATGGTCATTGCCGAGAAGACGGCCTCGCTCATGGCCGACGACGTGACGGAGGAAGACGCCTACGACTCGGCCCTGGCTCTGGCGGACACGCTGAACACCGTCTCCGACACCATCGAGGCCGACGTGTTCATCTGCGACGCGGAGGGACGACTGGTCCTCTGCCGCCACATGGTCGACACCCAGACCCACACGCTGAACATCGGCGAATGTGAGACCCACAGCGGGTTCTCCATGCCGTCGTCCATCATGAACAAGACGTCCGGCAACGGCTACAGTACCGTCGCCTCTCTGCCGAAGCCCTTCAGCGGCGCGAAGCAGGTCATCGGCGGCGCCCAGGTCATCCGGAGCGGCATGCCCTCCGGCTACGTCTATGCCATCGCCACGTCCTACAACATCATCTCTCCCTATTCGAAGAACCTGACGAGGATGTTCGTGATCGCGGCCCTCATCTCGCTCATCATCATGATCCTGCTGTCCTACCTGTTCGCGGCGCAGCTGGTCCGTCCGATGGAAAAGATGTCCCGTCTCACGAAACAGTATTCGAAGGGCAACTTCTCGGAACGCCTCGAAGTCAAGGGCGCCAAGGAGCAGCAGGAACTGGCGGAATCTCTGAACGACATGGCGACGTCCCTGTCGGTCATCGAAGATTCCCGTAAGAGTTTCATCGCCAACGTCTCCCACGAGCTGAAGACCCCGATGACCACCATCGGCGGCTTCGTGGACGGCATCCTGGACGGGACCATCCCGCCGACGGAGGAACGCCGCTACCTCGGCATCGTCTCGAGCGAGATCAAACGTCTGGCCCGGCTGGTCGTCACCATGCTGACCCTGTCCAAGATCGAAGCGGGGGAGGAGTCCCTCAACTATTCCACGACCGACCTGAACCAGCTCCTGTTCGACGCGCTGCTCAGCTTTGAAAGCGCCGTCGACGAAGGCGGCTATGTCATCGAAGGCTTCGAAGACCTGCCCCACATCAAGGTCCAGGCCGACTCGGAACTCCTGTTCCAGGTCGCCTACAACCTCTTCGACAACGCCGTCAAGTTCACGAACAAGGGCGGCACCATCCGGGTCGGGATGGAGGAGACGGACGGGCGCGCGCTCGTCAGCATCTCCAACACCGGAAAAGGCATCCCGGAAGAAGAGATCCACCGCATTTTCGAGCGGTTCTACAAAGTCGATAAATCCAGAAGCGAACATGTCAAGGGCGTCGGCCTCGGCCTGAACCTTGCCCAGGACATCGTGGAACTCCACGGCGGCGACATCTACGCCGAAAGTGAA
This sequence comes from Clostridia bacterium, assembly GCA_017461005.1. Taxonomy (GTDB): domain Bacteria; phylum Bacillota; class Clostridia; order Oscillospirales; family Acutalibacteraceae; genus RUG420. Next base: position 20,693 of record JAFTZU010000046.1, on the reverse strand, counting down.
CCCGGCGGGTTCACCTCGTTCCGGTTCTGGATCCCCATAGAAAAAACTACAGATCCACAGGAGTGATCACCCATGGAAGACAACAAAAAGAAGAGCAGCGGCTCGAAAGTATTTCTGGCACTGCTCATCGCCATCCTTCTCATCGTCGGCATCGCGATCGGCGTTGCCTATGTCGGACGGGACGCGAGAGAAGCCCAGGCGGCGAAAACGACCACGACCAAGGACACCCGGAACTCCATCAACATCGGCGACACCAGAACGTACGATGAAGAGAACACCGACGGTGCCCTGACGAGCGTCGAGATCGCCCAGAAGTGCAAGCCCTCCGTCATCGCCGTCATGGTCTACCAGCCGAACGGCGACAAGTACGGCGAAGGCTCCGGCGTCGTCATGAGTGTCGATGAAAAGGCCGGCTACTCCTATGTCGTCACCTGTGCCCACATCGTCGATACCGCCAACACGACCCTGAAGGTCCAGATGGAAGACGGTACGCAGTACAATGCGGACCTCGTCGGTTACGACAACCGCACCGACATCGGTGTCATCCGGGTCAGGACCACCAAACTGGAAGCGGCCGAATTCGGCGACTCCACGGTCCTGAAAGTCGGTGAACCGGTCTACGCGATCGGCAACCCCGGCGGCACTGCCTTCTATGGCTCTGTCACCTCCGGCATCATCTCCGCCATCGACCGTCCCACCAGCAGCAATGAGTCGGGCTACACCATGGAGTGCATCCAGCATGACGCGGCCATCAACCCCGGCAACTCGGGCGGCGCGCTCATCAACAGCTACGGTCAGGTCGTCGGCATCAACTCGTCCAAGATCGCGTCCGAAGAGTTCGAAGGAATGGGCTTCGCGGTCCCGATCAACGTCGCCAAGAGCGTCGTCGACGACATCCTGAAGAGCGGCTACGTCACCGGACGTGCCAAACTCGGCATCCGCTATGTCCCGGTCTCCGAGAACTCCACCTACGCGCAGATCGCCAAACAGAACAAGCTGCCCTCCGGCTCCATCGTCATTGCGGCGATCAACGATGACAGCGCTCTGGCCGGCACACAGGCTGCCGCCGGCGACATCATCACCGCCGTGAACGGGGAAGACCTCGAGAAGTCCGGCGACCTTCTGAAAGCCGTCGAAGAGGCTGACCCGGGCGACGTCCTCACGCTGTCCATCGCCCACGTGGAAGAGGACTACAGCATCAGCACCTTCACCGTGAAGGCGACCCTGCAGGAAGACAAGGGGAACACGGCCGAAGAGACCACCCGGAGCGAATCCACGACCCGGTTCTACTTCAACCCCTTCCAGTAAGCCGGCGTAATAGCACAAAAAGTTTTTAAGATTGATTTAAGAAAATAGGGCTCGATGTCTTTTCGAGCCCTGTTTTTTGTGTTATTATGTGGGGTGAAAGAGGTGAGTAGAGTGGGCGAACTCAGGGAAAATCCCATTTCCGTCCGTTCGAAACGACGCATCAGCGATGCGCTTCTGGAACTCATGCAGGTTACCCCGTTCTCGAAGATCTCGATCAAGGACATCGTCGACCGGGCCGGTCTGACCCGACAGACGTTTTACCACAACTTCGAGACGAAGGAAGATGTTCTTCTCTACCGTCTGGACGAGCATTTTGAAGGATTCCTCCAATATCTCTCCAGAAAGAAACTCAACGACTGGGAAGACATCATCTGCTGCTTTTTCCGGTACTGGCAGGAGCATGCCGACTTCATGCAACTGCTGGTGAAAAACGACCTGGTCTATCTGCTGTCACTGAAGATGCCCGGCTATTTTCAGTCGGTCAAGGAACTCCATTTCAGCAAGACCGATCTGACCGATGCCGAAGCGCGGTTCTGGTTCGCATTCGTCAGCGGCGCTCTCGTGAGCACCCTGACGTCCTGGCTGGCAGCTTCCGGCGGCCTTTCGGCCCGTGCCCTTGCCAGACTGGTCCTTTCCATGATGGACGGTACCATGCTGGCGAAGAGTCGGGTGGAGATGGAGCCGGATATGGCGCAGTTCATCGACCAGTTGCAGTCCGATTCGAAAAACGGATAACAGAAAAAACGACAGGGAAATGCCTGTCGTTTTCTTTTTGTTCCGACACCCCCTTTGGGAAAGGGCATCTACTTGACAATTGACATGGGTCCTTTTTATAATATAAGGCGTGAAATTTTATAGAAGGGGGTGTATTTCTAGGTTTATGTCACCTTTAGCCATTGCTTTAATCCTTGTCGCACTGGTCGGTGGTGCTGTCGTCGGTTTCTTTGTCGGACAGGCACACCGGAAAAAAGTCGCAGAGGCCACCATCGGCTCTGCCAACCAGGAAGCGACTCGCATCATAAATCAGGCTCTTACCACTGCCGAGCAGAAGAAGAAAGAAGCCATTTTAGAAGCAAAAGACGAAATACACAAAACGCGGACCGAAACGGAACGCGAACTGCGGGAGCGCCGCACGGAAGTACAGCGCCAGGAACGCAGAAACATCCAGCGCGAGGAGAACCTCGATAAAAAGACCGCCAGCCTTGAGAAACGGGAAGAGAAACTCAACCAGAAACTCAAGGATGCCGAAAAGAAGGAAGAAGAACTGGAATCCCTCAAGAAGAGCCAGCTCGAGATCCTCGAAAAGATCTCCGGTCTTACCGAGGCCCAGGCCCGGGAACAGATCCTCAGCAAGGTCGATGAGAAACTCGACCACGAAAAAGCGACGCGCATCATGGAAGCCCAGGAACAGATCAAAGAGCGTTCCGAGGAACTTGCCAAAGAGATCGTCACGGTCGCCATCCAGCGCTGCGCCGCGGAGCGGACCACCGACGCCACGGTCTCGGTCGTCTCTCTGCCGAACGATGAGATGAAGGGCCGCATCATCGGCCGCGAGGGCCGGAACATCCGCGCCATCGAGACCGTCACCGGCGTCGACCTCATCATCGACGACACGCCGGAGACCATCACCATTTCCTGCTTCGAGCCGGTCCGCCGGGAGATCGCCCGCCTGACCGTCGAACGTCTCATCCAGGACGGCCGCATCCATCCGGCCCGTATCGAAGAGACCTACGAAAAGGCGAAACGGGAAGTCAACCAGATCATCAAGCAGACCGGTGAACGGGCTGTCCTCGATGCCGGTGTCACCGGACTCCATCCCGAGCTCATCAAACTGCTCGGTAAACTCCGCTACCGCACGAGCTACGGCCAGAACGTTCTGGACCATTCGCTGGAGGTCTGCTACATCGCGGGGCTCATCGCCTCGGAACTGGGCGCGGACGTCAAACAGGCAAGACGCGCCGGCCTGCTCCACGACATCGGGAAGGCCCTCGACCACGAGTTCGAAGGCTCCCATGTCACCCTCGGCGCAGATGCCGCGAAGAAGTACCGCGAAAGCGAAGCCGTCGTTCACGCCATCAAGGCGCACCACGGAGACATCGAAGCGAAGACCACCGTCGCCTTCATCGTACAGGCGGCCGATGCCATCTCCGCTGCCCGTCCCGGTGCCCGCCGCGAGAACATCGAGAACTACATCAAGCGTCTGGAGAAGCTCGAAGAGATCGCGAACTCCTATGACGGAGTCGAGAACTCCTTCGCCATCCAGGCCGGTCGTGAGATCCGTGTCGTCGTCAAACCCGAAAAGGTCAATGACGATCAGATGGTCATCATCGCGCATGACATCGCTCAGCGGATCGAGAGCGAAATGGAATATCCCGGACAGATCAAGATCCATGTCGTCAGGGAGAGCCGCGTAATGGACTACGCGAAATAACGAGACTACTAGAAAGGGTCTTTTCAGGGGGTTCCCGAAAAGGCCCTTTTTGTCACCTTTGGGACAGGCAGGCTATTATGATGAGAGTATTTGCGATCGGGGACGTCGTAGGGAAGACCGGCGTCTCATTCATCCGTTCCGTCCTCCCGGCATTCCGCCGGACCGAGGGCGTGGACTTCTGCGTCATCAACGGCGAGAACGCGGCGGTCAGCAACGGCATCACGCCGGACCTCTGCGAAGAACTCTTCGTCAGCGGCGCCGATGTCATCACGACCGGGAACCATGTGTTCCGGCGCAAGGAGCTGTATGACTACCTCGACGACAACGACTTCGTCCTGCGGCCGGTGAACTTCCCGGACAGCACGCCGGGCAAAGGCGTCTGTATCGTCGACAAGGGCCGGTACCGGGTCGGGGTCATCAACCTGCTGGGCACCGTCTATATGGACCCGGTGGGCAACCCCTTTGCCGCGGTCGAGAAACAGCTCAAAGACCTGTCCTCCTGTAACGTCATCCTCGTGGACTTCCACGCGGAAGCTACGTCCGAGAAACGGGCGATGGGCTTTTTCCTCGACGGAAAAGTGTCCGCCGTTTTCGGGACCCATACCCACGTGCCCACCGCCGACGAGCAGATCCTGCCAGGCGGTAGTGGCTACATCACCGACCTCGGCATGACCGGGACGGAACAGTCGGTCCTCGGCGTCAAGCCGGAGATCATCATCGAAAAGTTCCGCACCAACATGCCGGCCCGGTTCGATTTCGCGGAGGGCGCACCCATGCTCTGCGGCTGCCTCTTCGACATCGACGAAAAGACCGGGACCTGCGAACGGGTCGAACGCATCTGTATCCGATAAGAAAGGAAGCACCTCTATGAAACGAACTCATTCTGTCGTTCTCCGCGCCGCCGCGCTCCTGATGGCTCTGTGCATGGTGCTGCTCCTTGCCGCCTGCAACCGGGGAGATGACAATGTCTCCCGGACCAAGGAAGACACCCGGAAACCTGCCGGCGTCGCCGAGGATACGGACATCATCCTGCCCTACTCGAGAGAAGAGGGCGTGAACCCCTTCTCCGGGACCAGCCTCATGAATGAAGCCATCATGCCCCTCATCTATGACGGGCTTTACACGATCGACGAGCACTATGAGCCGTCGATGTCCCTTGTGGAGAACTCCACGGTCAACGGGACGACCCTCATGCTGACCATGAATTCCGAACGGCGATTCAGTGACGGTTCCATCATCACGGCCGACGACGTGGTCTACTCCTTCGACCTCGCGAAGGCCTCGGCCTACTACGGAACGCTCCTCAGCGGGATCGCCTCCGCCACGGCCGGCGGCACCTCGACGGTCAGCTTCACGCTCGAAAAGCCCAACAAGTACATCGCCGCGAACCTCGTGTTCCCGGTGGTGAAGTCCGGCACGGCCGACAAAGCCGACAGCATCCCGGTGGGCTCCGGCCGGTACACCTACTCGCAGTATGACGCGGGCGGTGTCCTCAAAAAGAGCGACCAGTACAGTGAAAAATTCAAGGCAGACCAGATCTACCTCATCAACATCCCCGACGAGGAGACCCTGTTCAACAGCCTTTACATCGAATCCATCAATGCCGCCGTCGATGACATCTCGGACGGCGAACTCCAGCGGATCACCGTGCAGACGACCTCTCTGCCGCTCAACAACCTGCTCTATGTGGGCATCCGGCAGAACGGTGCTCTGGCAGACGCTTCGGTCCGTCAGGCGATGAACGCCATCCTGGAGCGGAAGACCTTCGTGGAGTCCTGCCTCAGCGACTACGGCGTGGCCTCAGACATCCCGCTGAACCCGGACTGGTACGGTCTCGAGGACATCAAGACCCAGTCGATGGACCGCACGAAAGCAAGGGACCTCCTCGCCGAGGCGATGCGCGACCAGACCATCAAGATCATCGCGCAGGAAGGCAATGCGAACAAAGAACAGATCGCGTTCGAGCTCCAGAGAGAACTGGTGTCCGCCGGTGTCCCGTGTGAAGTGGAACTGATGGAATCGGCCGTCTACAAGAGCGCTGTCCGCAGCGGGCTTTACGACCTCTATGTCGGAGAAGTCCGACTGACGAACGACATGGACATCTCCAGTGTCCTCGACGATAAACAGCTGGAGAGCTCCTGGGCCTCTGTCCTGAGCGGCGCCTCCACCGGCGAAGCATTCATGAAAGCGTTCTACAAGCAGATGCCCTTCCTGACCATCGGGTTCCGCACCGGTGTCCTTGCCTATTCGAGCAATCTCGATACCGAGGTGACACCGCTGCCGGGCAACCCGTACGGCAACGTTTCCGATTGGAAACTGGGCTGAAAATAATTTGTTTGAAAAATTGAAATATGAATGCGTGTGTGATAGAATACACTGAACACGCGAAAGGCAGGTACCGAAATGGTTACATTCGAAAACCCGTTAGGGACCATTGAGATCAACGAAGAATACTTCTCGGAACTCCTCGGCAGCATCGTGCCCACCTGTTTCGGCGTCGTCGGTATGGCGAACAGCAACGCGTTCCAGGGCGTCCGGTCGTTCTTCGACCGCAAGACCCGCTACCTGGATCAGGGCGTCTCTGTCCGCAGAGAACCCGACGGGCTGGTCATCGAGCTCCATATCGTCGTGACCTACGGCCTCAACATTTCGACCGTCGTTCGGAGTCTGGTCGAAAAAGTCCGGTACACCATCGAAGATGTGACCGGCATGAATGTCAAGAAGGTCGACGTGTTCGTCGATTCCATGATTTCGTAAGGAGAGTGCGAGAGTTTTGATCAACGGAGCAATATTCCGGGATGCCATGATCTCGGCATCCTACAATATCACGAACCAGAGAGATGCGGTCAACGCACTCAACGTGTTCCCGGTGCCGGACGGCGATACGGGAACCAATATGTCGATGACGATCACCTCCGCCCGCAAGGAGCTGGAGCGTCTGCCGGACGATGTCACGGTCGACAAGGTCGCCAAAACGACGTCCTCTGCCATGCTGCGGGGCGCCCGGGGAAACTCCGGCGTCATCCTGTCCCTCATTTTCCGGGGCATCGCAAAGGGCCTCAAAGGCAAGGAAGAGATCGACGCGAGAGACATGATCCTCGCCCTGTCCTACGGTGTCGAGTCCGCCTACAAAGCGGTCATGACCCCCACCGAAGGCACCATCCTCACGGTCGTCCGTCTGGCGACCCAGGCCGGCGCCGCTTACGGGTCCGAACATAAAGAGGCTTCGTTCGACGAGGTCTTTGCCCACGTCATCGAAGGCGCGCGCGACGCGCTGGCCCAGACACCGGAACTGCTTCCGGTCCTGAAAAAAGCAGGTGTCGTCGACGCCGGCGGCCAGGGTCTCCTCCTGGTCTTCGAAGGCATGCAGTCCGTCTTCCAGGACGGTGTCATCGTCGCCAACACCTCCGACTCGGAACCGCAGGAGCAGGAGAACGTCACCCGCCGGGAAGCGGCCCCTGCCGCCGCGGAAGAGCCCGAAGGCGCTCCCGCCGCTGCCGCCTCTGCCGAGCCCCTGACCTCCGGGACCCTCCAGTACCTCTACTGCGTCGAGCTGCTGGTCATGCGGGACCCTGCCGCGAAGAAGGACCCGACCGCGCTCAAAGCGTTCCTCGAGTCCATCGGCGATCAGCTGACGGTCAAAGTGGATCCGGAACTCATAAAGATCCACATCCATACGAACGACCCGGGCCGGGCGATGAACCAGGCCCTGAAATACGGTGTCCTCGCCAAAGCGGCGGTCAGCAACATGGACCGTCCCGAGAACGACCCGCTGCAGAAAGTCGACCTGCACCAGTACCACTCCGAACCGGAGCGGACCGGTGAGTCCGAAGGCGAGTCCTCCGGCGCGGCGGCTCCTGCCGAGATCACGAAGGAAGTCGGCTTCGTCTCCGTTTCCGCGGGTGACGGCATCGCCGCACTCTTTCAGGACATCGGCGTCGACATCGTCGTCTCCGGCGGCCAGACCATGAACCCGAGCACCGAGGACATCCTCAATGCCGTCGAACAGGTCCCGGCCTCCACGGTCTTCGTCCTGCCGAACAACAAGAACATCATCATGGCCGCGGAACAGGTCGCCGCTCTCTCCACGAGAAAGGTCATCGTCCTGCCGACCCGCACCATCCCTCAGGGTGTCACCGCGCTCATCCATTACAACCCGGACCTCTCCGTCGAGGAGAACCACCTCGAGATGAGCCGGTCTCTGGATACGGTCGATACCGCCCAGGTCACCTTCGCCGCCCGCGACAGCGTCGTCGACGGCCTGAAGATCAAAGAGGGCCAGATGCTCGGCATGGAGAACGGTGCCATCACGGTCGTCGAAGACAGCGCACTGACCGCTGCCTACAAGATCACCCGCCACCTGTGCAACCGCAAGACCACGATGGTCACCATCTTCTTTGGCGAAGGCGCCACGGAAGAGGAGGCCACCGAACTCGAAGGTATGATCCGCGACAAGTTCAAGGACGTGGAGACCGCCGTCATCCCGGGCGGCCAGCCGGTGTACAGCTACATCATTTCGGTCGAATAAAAAGAAACGCGGCACTGTCGGAAGGCAGTGCCGTTTTTATGTTATAATATGTGTCAGAAAGGAGGGGACGTCCCGTGTTCATGGATTATAACGTCAGCACGCTGAAGGGCGTGGGACCGAAGCGGGTCGAGCAGTTCGAACGGCTCGATGTGCACACGGTCTATGACCTGCTGCATTTTTACCCGCGGACCTATCAGGACTGGTCCTCTCCGGTCGCCATCTTCGGAGCGGAACTGTCGGAGGAGAAAGTGTGTGTCCGGGCCACGGTCCGGTCGGCGCCGTCCCGGTTCCGCGCCCGCAGCGGCATCACGGTGTTCGAATGCAGAGTGTTCGACGCCACGGGACCCATGAAGGTCCTCATTTTCAACAACAAGTACGCGGCCGCCAAACTGGAGCCCGGCAAGGAGTTCCTGTTCTACGGAAAGGTCACTCTTGAGGGGAACATGCGGGAGATGCTCTCGCCGGACATCGAAGATGTCGGGGAGAAATGCCGCATCCGGCCCGTGTATCGCACCACGAAAAACATGTCTTCGAAATACATCGAAGGCTGTATGGAAAAGGCGCTCTCCCAGTATGGCAGCTTTGCCGAGGAGTCCCTGCCCTATGACCTGCGGGAACAGTACGGTCTCCTGTCTCTGAAAGAGGCGCTGCAGGAGATCCACTTCCCGTCCTCGATGGAGCGGATGGTACAGGCACGTCGGCGATTCATCTTCGAAGAGCTCCTCGACCTCCAGCTCGGCATGTGCATGCTGCGGGAGGACAACAAGGCGGGGTCCGATGTCATCCTGCGGGACGACTGCTCGGAAGAATTCTACGAGTACCTGCCCTTCGAACCCACCGGGGCCCAGAAGAGGGCCGTCGAAGCCTGTGTGCACGACATGAAGAGCGGCTTTTTGATGAACCGCCTCGTCCAGGGCGACGTCGGTTCCGGCAAGACCATGGTGGCGGCGGCGCTCGTCTACGTGACGGCGAAGAACGGCTACCAATCCGCCATGATGGCGCCGACGGAGATCCTCGCGGAGCAGCACTTCGCGACCATGCAGAAGTTCTTTGAGAAGACCGGTGTCACGGTCGAACTCCTGACCGGCAGTACGACGGCGGCGGAAAAGAAACGCATCAAGGCGGCGCTCCGGAACGGCGAGATCGACTTCATCGTCGGCACCCATGCGCTCCTGACCGAAGACGTCTGGTTCGACGAACTGGGCCTCGTCATCACCGATGAACAGCACCGGTTCGGTGTCCGTCAGAGAGGTGCCCTCGCCGAGAAGGGCGAAGGGGCCCACGTCATGGTCATGTCCGCCACCCCGATCCCGAGGACGCTGGCCCTGGCCATCTACGGAGACCTCGACGTCTCCGTCATCGATGAACTCCCGAAGGGGAGACAGCCCATCGAGACCTACCGCATCGACTCCTCCATAAGGGAGCGGGCGTACGGATACATCAAAAAGTTCCTCGACGAGGGAAGACAGGGATACATCGTCTGTCCGCTGGTCGAGGAGGGGGAGACGGAAGAACTGGTCTCCGCCACGGAATACTACAACAAGATCACGAAAGGCGCATTCAAGGATTACCGGGTGGGGCTGCTCCACGGACAGATGAAACCTGCCGAGAAGAACGATGTCATGCAGCGGTTCCTGCAGGGCGACATCCAGCTCCTCGTGGCCACCGTCGTCATCGAAGTCGGTGTCGATGTGCCGAACGCGGTCATCATGCTCATCGAGAACGCGGAACGGTTCGGCCTTTCCCAGCTGCATCAGCTGCGGGGGCGGGTCGGCCGGGGCTCCCACCAGTCCACCTGCATCCTGCTCTCTGACAACAAGAGCCAGAAGACGAAGGAGCGTCTCGGGGTCATGTGCAGGACCACCGATGGTTTTGAGATCTCCCGGGCCGACCTCGCCCTCCGAGGCCCCGGCGACTTCTTCGGCCGGCGGCAGCACGGCCTGCCGGAGCTGCGGATCGCCGACATGATGGAGGACACCGACATCCTCGAAGAGACCGGGGCCGCTGCCCGCGCGCTCATCGCCGAGGACCCGCAGCTGACGCAGCCGGAACACGAACTGCTGAAAGCCCAGGTCGATCGCCTCTTCGAACACAACCTCAGCACCTGCTGAGCCCATACAAACAAAAAGACCTCGAAGGATATCTCCTTCGGGGTCTTCTGCTTTGTCTTTTTGAATCGCGGTGGCTCACTTCTTGCGCTGCCGTTCCGCGAAGTCCTCGTCCGGCGTGACGTAGATGGTCCAGTTCGTGTGGAAGATGACTTTGCCCGGGCGGGCTCCGGCGGGTTTCTTCAGGTTCTTGACCAGTGTGTAGTCGACGGGGACTTTGTCTCCGGTGCGGGCCGTACTGTTGACCGCGGCGATGACGGCGGCCTCTTCAATGGCCTGATCGGACACCTGGCCGTCCTGCGCCTCGATGATGACATGGGAGCCGGGGAAGTCCTTGGTGTGGAGCCACATGTCGAGTTTGCCGGCCTGCTTCATGGAGAGCTTGTCGTTCTGCAGGTTGTTCCGTCCGACGAGGACCCGGAACCCGTCCGTGGTCTCGTACTCGATGGGCGGCAGGGCCGGCGGCTGTTTCGCGGAGCGGGCCTTCTTGCCGTCCCGTCGCTGGGAGCCTCTCCGGTTCTTCTTTTCCGGGGTCTTGTCTTTCAGGTAACCGCTCGCCACCAGTTCCCGACGGATCTCGCCGATGTCCCGTTCGGTCTCCGCCCGGGACAGGGCGTCTTTGACGGTCTCGAGGTAGGCGAGCTCTTCGGTGCCCTGCTCGATCTGCTCCGTCAGTTTCTTTTCCGCGGTGTAGGTCTTGCGGTAGTCTTTATAGTATTTCTGGGAGTTCTGGGCCGGGCTCAGGGCCGGGTCGGCGGGGACTCTCAGGATGCGGTTCTCATCGTAATAGTTTTCGAGGTCGTAGTAGAGGACGCCCTTTTCCAGCTGATAGAGGTTCGCGTTGATGAGCTCCGCGTACACACGCAGTTTTTCGCGGTCCACGGACTTCGCGAGCTCGCCTCTCTGGACTTCCACTTTCCGCGCGATGCGTTCCGTCGCGGTGTTCAGGAACCGGCGCAGGTCGGAGGACTTGTGGGCGATGCGCTCCATGGAGTCCCGGCGGGCATAGTAGTCGTCGAGGAGCTCGGAGGCGGTCTCGTAGTGGTCCCGGGCCATGCCCGGTCCGTACTGTTTGAGTTCCCAGAACGAGAACTCGAAGGGCTTGTCGTTGTCGTCCCGGACCACACAGAACGTGTGGGTGGGGGAGGCGACTTCCTTTTTGAGCTCGAGGAGCGGGTATTCGAGGTCGACGAAGTCGTCGTCGGTCATCTCGGTGAGGTGCTTGTCGTCGCCGAGTGCCCGGAAGGCCACTTCTCTGGCCAGTGCCGGGGAGACGCCCTGGACGGACGACAGGACGGCGGAGGACAGGGTCTTGTTCCGGAACTCCCGGATGCGGGCCACGAGGTCTTCCACACTGGTGTCCGGCAGGCTCAGCTTGTCCTGCTGGGGCGGGAGCTCATAGGCGAGGCCCGGCAAAATGAGCCGCTTCGAGGACCGGGTGAGGTCGACCCGCTTCAGCGCGTCGATGATCTTCCCGTCCGGCCCGATGAGGATGACGTTGCTGTACTGGGCCATGATCTCCATCGCCACCGTCAGGGTCTCTTTGTCCCCCAGTTCGTTCGTGGCGGAGAAGTCGAGGAAGAGGATGCGATCGAAGCCCGCCTGCCGGATGCCCGTGAGCGTGGCGCCGCCGAGACGTTTGCGCAGCAGCATGCAGAGCATGGGCGGCGTGGCCGGGTTCTCGAAGGTCGCCTTCGTCAGATGGATGCGGGGACTGTTGGCCCGGGCACAGAGCAGCAGTTTGAGCGCCCCCAGGTCCCGGGAGCGCAGCGTCAGCACCAGTTCCTCCGAGGAGGGCTGGTACACCTTATCCACTTTTGCGCCGATGACGGCGTTCTCCAGTTCCTGACCGATGCAGTGCAGGAAGAGCCCGTCAAGAGCCATGGTCTTTGTCCTTCTTTCTGTGGCGATTTACCCGATGTAGACCACCGGGCTGGATTCCAGGTACTCGTATTCGAGGTCCGGGAACTCCTGTTTCAGAAGCTCCAGCAGCACCGGCATGGAGACGGTCTCCGTCTCATAGTGGCCGGCGGCCAGGAGCGAGATGTCGTAGTCGATGGAGTCGAGGAAGTCGTTATGCTTCGCGTCTCCGGTGAGGAAGGCGTCGATGCCCTCGCCGGCAAGGTCCGGCAGGAACGAGGCACCGGAGCCTCCGCAGACCGCGACCGTGCGGATCATCTTCTCCGGCAGGGTCAGGCGGACGAGCGTGCCGAGGGCCTCAGACACGATCTCCGCGTATTCTTCCGCGGGCACCGCGGTCTTCAGGGTGCCTTTGCGGACCATGCAGTTGCCGTTCTCGTCAGGCACGATGCCCTCGATGTTTTCGAGACCGACCAGCGTGGCTAAAACGTCGTTGACGCCGCCTTCCGCGAGGTCCCAGCAGGTGTGGGCCGACAGGACCGCGATGTCCTTGCGGATGGCGTCATACACGATGGACTCTGTGCCGGGGGTCTGTTCCCGCATGCCCTTCATCGCGTGGAAGATGACCGGGTGGTGGGAGACGAGGAGGTCAGCGCCGAAGGCGGCCGCCTGCGCAAGGGTGTCATGGGTCACGTCGAGACAGACCGCGACTTTGCGGACTTCCTTCTGTACATCGCCGACGAGGAAGCCCGAGTTGTCCCAGGACTCCTGTGTGTCGAAGGGGGCGATGGAATCGATGAATTCGTAGATGTCTCTGACGGTAGTCATAGTCCGTTCCTCCGTAATCAAGATTCGGTGTCGAGTATGGCCTGCACGTCCCGGATGACGGGCTCGAGGAGCTCGCATTCCTCCCGGGACTCCGGGTAGGCGAGGAGCGCGTCGTGGCGGGCGGTCAGACGGCGGAGCACGTCCCGGAAGTGGTCGAAGCGTTCCGGCGCGTCGCTCTCCGGCAGTCTGCCGAGGTAGCACTCGGAGAGGGTGGCGTCTTTCGTCTCGCCGGTATAGGAGACTTCCATGGCGATGTAAACACGTCCGTTGTCACGGGTCGCGGTCTCCCGCAAAATGGTGAACCCGTTGCGGCAGAGATAGTCCCGCACGTCTTCCGCATGGGACTGGGGCTGCAGGACCAGGTGGGTCCCTTCGGTCTGCAGGAACGGTGCCGCGGTCATGAGGTCGACCATCAGGTTGCCGCCCATGCCGGCCATAGCGAAGTCTTTGTACTCCCGGAGCCGGGGGTGTTCGAAGCCGCTGCAGAGCAGGAGCTCGACGCGGTCAGACACCTCTTCGGCGTCCACCGTGGCGGCCGCGTTCTGCAGGGGGCCTTCCCGGACGTCACAGGCGGCCGCACGGGAGATGCGCCCCTCCTGCAGGAGAAAGACCGGCAGGTAAGCGTGGTCGGTGCCGATGTCGGCCAGAGGACGGCCGTCCCGGATGAGGCCGGCCACCATGGAAAGTCGGTTCGTTAAGGTGATCATCAGTTTCGGAGACTCTGGAGCGGAGCCGGGATGCGGCCGCCCCGGGAGATGAACTTCGCGGGGGAAGCCGTGTTGACCGGCATGATGGGGGCGCTGCCGAACAGTCCGCCGTATTCGAGTTCCTCGCCGGGCTTCTTGCCGATGGCGGGGATGATGCGGACGGCCGTCGTCTTCGAGTTGATCATGCCGATGGCGGCTTCGTCCGCGATGATGCCGGACAGCACTTCAGCGGGGGTGTCGCCGGGGACGGCGATCATGTCGAGGCCGACGGAGCAGACCGCGGTCATCGCTTCGAGTTTCTCGATGGTCAGACAGCCGTTGCGGGCCGCGTCGATCATGCCGGCATCTTCCGAGACCGGGATGAACGCGCCGGAGAGGCCGCCGACGTGGGACGACGCCATGACGCCGCCCTTCTTGACCGCGTCGTTCAGCAGGGCGAGGCAGGCCGTGGTGCCGGCGCAGCCGCACTGCTCGAGGCCCATCTCTTCCAGCACGTGGGCGACGGAGTCGCCGACGGCGGGCGTCGGGGCCAGGGAGAGGTCGACGATGCCGAAGGGGACGTCGAGCCGGCGGGAGGCCTCATGGGCGACCAGCTGGCCGACTCTCGTGATCTTGAACGCGGTGTTCTTGACGAGTTTCGCGACTTCGGTGATGTCGGCGTCGGGGATCTTTTTGAGGGCATGGCGGACGACGCCGGGGCCGGAGACGCCGACGTTGATGACACAGTCGGGCTCACCGGCGCCGTGGAAGGCGCCTGCCATGAAGGGGTTGTCTTCGACGGCGTTGCAGAAGACGACCAGCTTGGAGGCGGCGACACATTCCCGGTCGGCCGTCTGTTCGGCGCATTCCCGGATGATCTGCCCCATGAGGGCGACCGCGTCCATGTTGATGCCGGTCTTCGTGGAACCGATATTGACGCTGGAGCACACGTGGTCCGTGACGGACAGCGCTTCGGGGATGGAGCGGATGAGAGCTTCATCGCCGGAGGCAAAGCCTTTCTGGACGAGGGCGGAATACCCGCCGAGGTAGTTGGCGCCCACTTCGGTGGCGGCGCGCTCCAGGACTTTTGCGTATTTGACCGGGTCTCCGCCGCTGGCTCCGAGGAGCATGGAGATGGGCGTGACCGAGATCCGCTTGTTGATGATGGGGATGCCGTATTCCCGTTCGATGTCTTCACCGGTCTTCACGAGGTCTGCCGCCTTGCGGACGATCTTCTCGTAGATGCGGTCGCAGGCCCGGTCGATGTCCGAGTCAGCGCAGTCGAGCAGGGAGATGCCCATCGTGATGGTACGTATATCGAGGTGTTCCTCGTCGATCATGTGGATCGTTTCGAGGATATCCGCAGTGTTGAGGTCGATCATAGAAGTCTCCTTAAATGCGATGCATGGTGTTGAAGATGTCTTCATGCATGGCGTGGATGGCGAGGCCGTTTTCGTTGCCGTACGCCTTGATGGCATCGGCGAAATCGGCGAACGCCAGGTCCGTATCGTCCATCGTGATCTGCATCATCATGCAGAACATGTCTTCGAGGATGGTCTGGGAGACCCCGACGATATTGACGTTCCGCTCGGCACAGAAGGTGGATACTTTTGCGAAAATGCCGACAGTGTCTTTGCCGACGACAGTGATGACAGCGCGCATGGTGCGTTCCTCCAGAGTTTTGTTAGTAGTTTGAAACCGCAGTCATTTTAACATATTCTTAAGGGGTAAAAAACAGAAAAATGCTGTTTTGTCGATTTTTCTGTTAAATAGTAAAAAATTATGATAAAATATATAATCTAAAGATTAAAAGGCGTAATAGGCGCATCGGAAAGGAGGACCGGTCAGATGATCCTGAAAGCAGCCGCCAAGATCAACCTCATGCTCGACATCCTGGGGCAGACCGAGGACGGGTACCACACCCTCTTTATGATCATGCAGTCCGTCGGACTCTATGACACGGTCACTCTGACGGAGACCGGGAAGCCCGGGACCATCACCCTTTCCTGCTCCAACGAGGCGCTTCCCTCCGATGAGACCAACATCGGCTGGAAGGCCGCGGACCGCTTTTTCAAGGCCACCGGCGTGAAGAACCCCGGCATCCACATCGACATCGACAAGCACATCCCCTTCGCGGCAGGCCTTGCCGGCGGGAGTGCCGATGCTGCGGCCGTGTTCGTCGGCCTCAACGCCCTGACCGGTGCCGGACTTTCCGAACGGGAACTGTGCCGGATCGCTGTCAAGGTCGGCGCCGACGTGCCCTTCTGCATCCAGGGCGGCACCATGGCAGCCATGGACATCGGCGAAGTGCTGGCTCCGCTGCCGGACGTCCGGCAGGACTGGTATGTCCTCGTCAAACCGGACCAGGACGTCTCCACCAAAGAGGCTTATGCCGCGTTCGATTCGGCCGACTACGTCCGCCATCTCGACACGACCACCATGCTGCGGGCCGCCGCGGCAGGGGACACCGACAAGGTGTATTCCATGGTCGCCAACGTCTTTGAACAGTTCATCTATGTCGCCGGCCGTGTGGACATCAAGGCCATCATGCGGGAGAACGGGTCCATCGCCCACTGCATGAGCGGGAGCGGTCCCACCATCTACGGCGTCTTTGAAACCGAAGAACAAGCGAAAGCCTGCGCAGAAGCACTTCTGGAAGCGGGCTATCAGAACACATATGTATGCCAGCCCGTCCAACAGGGCGTGACCATCGTGGAAGGAGTGTGAGTTCATGAAAAAGATCCTTTCTCTTCTGGTTGCGGTCATCATGATGCTCGCATGTGCCGTCCCGGTCTTCGCGGAAGACGGAGATGACGACACACCGGCTGTCGTGCGCATCCCGGAAGGCACCAAGGTCGTCACCAGCAGCACGCTGGATGACGGCGTCATCGAACGGCTCCGGGTCAAGACCATCTACGTGCCCTCCTCCGTCACTACCATCAAGGAGGGTGCCCTGACCGGTTATGCCAACGTGACCAACGTCTACGTCGAGAATTCGAAGGACAACATCACGATCGAGTCGGGCGCTCTGCCGGCCGGTACGAACGTCGTCTATACCGAAAAGCCGACGGCACCGTCGACCACGACGACCACGAAGAAGTCGGAAGAGTCCACGACGAAGAAGGACGAGGAGTCGACGACCAAAAAGGACGAAGAATCCACGACCAAAAAGACGACAACGACCAAAAAGGGTGAGACCACCAAGAAGGGCGAGACCACCAAAAAGACCACGAAAAAGACGACCAAACGGACCGTGTCTTCCTCGGCCACCACATCTGACCCGAAGGACCGCACGACTGTCCAGCACCGTCCTCTGACCATTCCGAGCACCAAAGCGAAGAAGACCACGGTCAAGGGGCCCCTCATCCCCGAGGTGGAGGTCGACCCCGACACCATCGAGGAACAGCCGGACCCCACCATGGAAGCGGAGACCACGACCGTCACCTTCGCCGGTGAGGCCATCACCGACAAGGATGGCACCATCATCGGCTTTGAAGACCCGCAGGAGAACCGCACAGACGCGGACCGTGCGGCCAACCGGGCAAAGGTCATCACCGGCGCTGCCGTCGGCCTCGTCGGCCTGACCTCGGCAGCCTTCGCGTTCCTGAAACTGCGCAGACGCCCCTAATCGAACGAAACCAGTCAAGCTCCGCATTTCCCGATGCGGAGCTTGTGTTTTCTCAGACACAGATCGCCTATTGATAAGATAGGTTTTTGTTGAAATCCCCTTTTCCATACAGTAAAATAGGACAAATGCCTCCGGCAAATACTCAACAAAGAGGAGTTTGTTATGAAGATCCAGGAACTGTTTGAAAAGGGGAACCCGAACGATCCGGGGAGAGCGATCCTCTCCTTTGAAGTGTTCCCGCCGAAACGGGACCTTCCCATCGAATCGATCTACGGTCAGCTGAGTTCGCTCTGCGCCCTGAAGCCCGATTTCATCAGCGTCACCTACGGCGCGGGCGGAAAGGGCAACGACAACCGTACCGCGGAGATCGCGGCCCGGATCAAACACAATTACGGAGTGGAGTCCGTGGCGCACCTCACCTGTGTGTCCAACACCAGAGAGGATGTCGACCGCATCGCCGAAGAGCTCCGACTGAACGACATCGAAAACATCCTTGCTCTCCGGGGAGACCTCCCGGACGGGGTGGAATGTGCCGAAGACTTCGCCCACGCCAGCGACCTCGTCGCCTACCTGACCGGACTCGGCGGGTTCGACGTCGCCGGTGCCTGTTATCCGGAAGCCCATCCGGAGTCCGCTTCCGAAGTCGACGACATCCTGAACCTGAAGAAAAAGGTCGATGCGGGTGCCAGCCACCTCATCACCCAGCTCTTTTTCGACAATGAGACGTTCTACCGGTACCGCGACAAACTGACGCTCGCGGGCATCGACGTCCCCATCGAGGCGGGCATCATGCCGGTCATCAACAAAGCGCAGATCGAACGGATGGTCACGCTCTGCGGAGCCAGCCTCCCGGCGCCCTTTGCCCGGCTCATGAACCGTTTCGGCGATGACCCGGAGCAGATGAGAGACGCCGGCATCGCCTATGCCATCCAGCAGATCATCGACCTGCTGGCCGCCGGAGTCGACGGCATCCACCTGTACACGATGAACAACCCCTATGTAGCCACTCAAATCACCGAGGCGATCCGAGGACTGTTATGATCACACTGGGCTCCCTCGACCATGCGGAAGCCGTCCGTTACCTGGGCGATGCACGGGTCGAGATGAACGCCGCCATGGAGCAGCTCCTCTCCGAATGCGAGGAGCAGGTGCTCGCGGTGGCCGAACCGAAATATCTCTATAAGGTCAAGGACCTTCCCTGCGAAGAACTGATGGCAGGGGAGGATATCGCTCTGCACCTGTCCGGGTGTACGAAGGCGGTCCTGCTCGCCGCCACCCTCGGTGCCGGGATCGACCGGATGCTCCGGGTGGAGCAGGTGAAGGACATGTCGCGGGCCGTCGTCCTCGACGCCCTCGCCAGTGTGGCCATCGAGCAGGTCTGCAAACAGTTCGATGACTTCCTCGCCGAACAGTTCCCGGACCTCTTCCAGACCTTCCGGTTCAGCCCGGGGTACGGCGATTATCCCATCGAGATGCAGAAGTACTATCTGACCGAACTCGACGCGCCGAAAAAGATCGGCCTCACCACCAACGACAACTATCTGCTCATCCCGACCAAGTCCGTGACCGCGGTCACGGGCCTCTCGGAGACCGAGCTTCCGAAACGCAAACGCGGCTGTGCCACCTGCAACCTGCGGGGCAGCTGCAACTTCAGACAACGAGGTGACCACTGTGGATTTTAAGACCCTTCTCGCAACCAGAACGTTCCTGTTCCTGGACGGTGCCACCGGCACGCTCATCCAGAAGAGCGGTGTCTCTTACGAACACAATCCGGAGACGCTCAATATGACGCATCCGGAACTCATCACATCCTTCCACAGAGCCTACATCGACGCGGGCTCCGACCTCGTCTACGCCAACACCTTCGGCGCGAACTCCTACAAGCTGGAGGGCTGCGGCTATTCGACCGATACCATCATCAAAGCCGCTCTGAAGAACGCGAAGGCGGCCACGGAGGGCACTGAGGTCCTCGTCGCCCTCGATGTCGGTCCCATCGGTCAGCTCCTGGAGCCGGCCGGCGCGCTCTCGTTCGAAGAGGCCTATGACCTGTTCGCGGAAGAGATGGACGCGGCCGAAGAGGCGGACGTCATCGTCATCGAGACCATGACGGACCTCTATGAGGCGAAAGCCGCGGTCCTGGCCGCCAGAGAACACGCGCCCGGCAAACCGATCCTCGTCACCATGACCTTCGAGAAGACCGGCCGCACCTTTGCCGGTGTCTCCGCGGAAGCGGCGGCCCTCACACTGTCCGGTCTCGGCGTCAGCGCCCTCGGCGTCAACTGCTCCCTCGGCCCGAAGGACCTCGAACCGGTCATCGAGCGCATGAGCCGCTATACCGACCTGCCCCTCATCTTCAAACCGAACGCCGGCCTCCCGGACCCGAACAGCAGTGAATACGACATCGGGCCGGAGGAGTTCGCCGAAGCGGTGAAGGGCATCGCGAAGCACGGTCTCAAACTCGTCGGCGGGTGCTGCGGGACCACACCGGAGTACATCGCCTGCCTCAAAAAGGCCATGGCGGATGTCGAGTACACCCCTCAGAAAAAGGAGGAGGGTCCGGTCGTCTGCAGCCCGAGCACCATCGTCCGCATCGACGGCCCCCGCATCATCGGGGAACGCATCAACCCGACGGGCAAGAAGCTGTTCAAAAAAGCATTACAGGAAAACAACATCGATTACATCCTGAACCAGGCCCTGAGCCAGGTGGAGGCCGGCGCCGAGATCCTCGACGTCAATGTCGGTCTCCCGGAGATCGATGAGAAAGAGATGATGGTCAAAGTGCTGAAGGCCATCCAGGGCGTGTGCGATGCGCCGCTCCAGGTCGACAGCACCAAACCGGACGTGCTGGAAGCGGCCCTCCGGGCCTACAACGGCCGTCCCATCGTCAACTCGGTCAACGGGGAGGAGAAGAGTCTTTCCACGGTCCTGCCCCTGGTCAAAAAATACGGCGCCACCGTCGTCGGCCTGACCCTCGACGAGAACGGCATCCCGAAGACGGCGGAAGAACGGTTCCGGATCGCGAAGCGCATCGTGGAGCGGGCCGAAGCCCTCGGCATCCCCCGGGAAGATGTCTTCATCGACTGTCTGACCCTGACGGTCTCCGCCGAGCAGGCCGCCTGCAAAGAGACCCTCGAAGGCCTCCACCGGGTGAAGACCGAACTCGGCTGCAGGACCGCTCTGGGTGTCTCCAATATCTCCTTCGGCCTGCCGTACCGGGAACTCGTCAACAGCACGTTCCTGACGATGGCCCTGGAAGAGGGCCTGGATCTGCCCATCATCAACCCGAACGTGACCTCCATGACCGGTGCCGTCAAGG
>JAFTZU010000045.1 GCA_017461005.1 Clostridia bacterium | reverse complement strand
CGGCATGATGGTCTACGGTATCCCGTCCTACAAACTCCAGAAGGACGTCGTTGCTGCCGAGATCGACGTCATCCGTGAACTCGGTGTCGAGATCCGCTGCGGCGTCGAAGTCGGTAAGGACGTCACCATCCAGGAACTGAGAGATCAGGGCTACAAGGCGTTCTACATCGCCATCGGCTGCCAGGGCTCCCGTAAAGCCGGCGTCGAAGGTGAGGATGCTGAAGGCGTCATCTCCGCAGTCGATCATCTTTACAATGTCCATGCCCTTGGCGACAAGATGAAAGTCGGCAAGAAGGTCGTCGTTGTCGGCGGCGGTAACGTTGCGGTCGACGCAGCCCGTACCTCCGCAAGACTTGGCGGCGAGGACGTCCAGATGTTCTGCCTCGAGTCCCGCGAGACCATGCCCGCTTCTGACGAGGAAGTCGAAGAGACCCTCGCCGAGAACATCGCCATCAACAACGGCTGGGGCCCGAAAGAGTTCCTCAAGGACGAAAACGGCAAAGTCACCGGCGTCGTCTTCAAGAAGTGCCTCTCTGTCTTCGACGAGAACCACAAGTTCGCTCCGAAGTACGATGAGAACGACACCATCACGGTCGAAGCCGACTATGTCATCACCTCCATCGGTCAGTGCATCGACTGGGGCGGCCTCCTCGACGGCGAGAACATGGAATTCGTCCATGGCAACTATCCGAAGGCTGACCCGTTCACCTATCAGACCTCCGTACCCGACATCTTCGTCGGCGGCGACGTCTACCACGGCCCGTCCTTCGTCGTCAACGCCATCGGTGAAGGCCATGAAGCTGCAGAGTCCCTGCACCGCTTCGTCCGCCCGACCTGCGGCTCCCTGACCCTGTCCCGTGAGCACAGACACTTCTTCGAGTTCGACAAGAACAACATCGCTGTTGATTCCTATGACAACTCCAAGAGACAGAAACCCGCTCTGGTCTCCGGTGTCGACACCGCCAAGACCTTCGAAGAGTACAAACAGTGCTTCACCGAAGAGCAGGTCAAGATCGAGACCTCCCGCTGCCTGAGCTGCGGCGCCTCCGTCGTCGACCAGACCGCCTGCATCGGTTGCGGTATCTGCACCACCAAGTGCGCCTTCGACGCCATCCATCTCGAGCGTACGCATCCGAACGCATCGAACATGGTCCCGTCCGAAGACCGTATCAAAGAGCTGGCCAAGTACCTGCCGAAGCGTGTCACCAAGATCGCCACTCGCGCGGTCAAGGACGCTGTCGCAAAGGTCACCGACCGGTAAGCATACCACCTGAACCAAAAAAGACCCCTGAGAACGGATCCCGTTCTCAGGGGTTTTCTTTGTGTGATGAGAGAGGTCGTCAGATCTGACACCAGTCGCCGCGGCCGAGGAGGGCGGCGGAGCAGGGGCCGACCGTGACTTTGCGGCCTTCGTGGAAGACGACGTTCATGACCGGGGTCACGTCGCTCAGCTCTTCCGGGAGCCAGTAGTCGATCTCATGGGGGTTGCGGTTCGCGATGACCACCAGCGCATCGCCCTCGGGAGAGAGGACCGGATGGGTCTCGTTCATACGGGCGTAGCAGACACAGCCCGAGGCCCCGGAGATGGGGATGAACTGTCCCTGCTTGATGACGGGGCAGGTCTTGCGCAGGAACCCGAGCCAGGTGTACCAGGCACTGAGGTTCGTGTCGATGTGGTTCCAGGTGAATCCCTTGCGGTTGAAGGGGTCCTTGTAACCCTGCATGCCCGCTTCGTCTCCGTAGTAGATGGAGGGGATGCCGGGCAGCGTGAACTGGATGGTGGCGGCGATCTTCTCGAGCTTCACGCCCAGTTCGTACTGTGCCGTAGACAATGCGTGGGTGGACTGCCATTCCCGGTCTTTGCCGGTGCAGTCTTCGCCGGCGAGGCGGGTGATGATCCGCTCGGTGTCGTGGGTCCCCAGCATGTTCATGAGGATGTCGACGATCTCCTTCGGATAGTTCTCCGTAATGGAGAGGATCTTGTCGAGGAAGAACGCAGCGTCGTTGTCCGCGACGAAGTCGATGATGGCGTTCGCGAAGGGGTAGTTCATGACGCTGTCGAGCTCATGCCCGAGCAGGTACTTTCTCCGCTCGCTGTAAGCGACCTTGTTGGAGGCGTCTTCCCAGACTTCACCGAGGACGATGGCGTCCTTCTTGGTGGCTTTCGCCCGGGTGTGGATGGCCTCGATGAACTCGTCCGGCAGTTCGTCCGCGACGTCCAGACGCCAGCCGTCCGCGCCGAGTTTCAGCCATTTCTCGATGATGCCGCCCTCTCCGGTGATGTACTCCATGTACTGCGGGTTCGTCTCATTGACGTTCGGCAGGATGTCGAAGCCCCACCAGGAGTCATAGTGGTCCGGCCACTCGGAGAAGTTGTACCAGGGGTAGTAGGGGGACTCTTTCGAGTTGTAGGCCCCGAGGGTCGGGTACCGGCCCTTTTTGTTGAAATAGACGCTGTCGTCGCCGGTGTGGCTGAAGACGCCGTCCAGGATGATCTTGATCCCGAACTTGTGGGCCTGGATGCAGAGCTCGCGGAAGTCCTCTTCCGTGCCCAGCAGCGGGTCGATCTTCGAGTAGTCCGCCGTGCTGTACCGGTGGTTCGTATGGGACTCGAAGATGGGGTTCAGGTAGATGACCGTGACGCCAAGGTTTCGAATGTACGGGAGTTTCCGTTCAATACCTTTCAAATCGCCACAGAAATAGTCGTTGTTCCAGACCCGTCCGTGTTCATCCGGGCGCCAGCGGGGCTCGGAGAACCAGGGGACCAGGTCGCGGTCCGAAGGCACGTGGTACTTCGGGATGCGGGAGTTGAAGAACCGGTCCGGGAAGATCTGGTACATGGTGGCACCTTTGAGACTGTCCGGGGTCCGGTAGCCCTTTTCGTATACCGTCAGCTGCCAGTAGGAGGGGTCGATGCGGATGTAGCCGTTGGAGAAGGCTCCTTTGTAGACCTGTTCCTGGGACCAGGGGGTGTTGTACTCAAAGTAGTACCAGTAGAGACCCGGCTCGTCCAGGGTCAGAGAGAGCTCCCACCAGCGGTTGCCATCCTCGTAGGAATTGGTGCCGACCAGCTCATAAGCGGTCTCTTCTCCGGTCGAGTCCTCCGTAACGAGCATACGGGCGCTGTAGCAAACAGCACCCGAGTCGTAGGGAAGCAGGAGGCGGATCGTCATCGTCTGACCTGCCTCTGTTGCTCCATATATGCTCTTGTATCTGGGGTCTCTGGAATTGTAGATCATTTATCTCATCGGCTTGCAGTGCCAGATATCGCGGGCATAGTCCTCGATGGCGCGGTCGGCGGCAAACTTGCCGGCACCGGCGACGTTCATGAGGGACATGCGGTTCCAAGCTTCCTTGTTGGCATAGGCCTCGACCATTTCCTGACGGACCTTGTGGTAGTCAGCGTAGTCGGCAAGGACCATGTACGGGTCGTGGTGGATCATGTTGGACGACAGTTCGTGGAATTCATTGCCGTTGATGCCACGGTTGATGAACTCGATGACGTTCTTGATGTCGTCGTTGTTCATGAAGTACTGACTCGGCTCGTAACGCGGCTGCAGCGTGGCGACCTCGTCGGAGGACATACCGAAGATGAAGATGTTGTCTTCCCCGACCTGCTCGAAGATCTCGACGTTCGCGCCGTCCATGGTGCCGAGGGTGACAGCACCGTTGATCATGAGCTTCATGTTACCGGTACCGGAGGCTTCCGTGCCGGCCAGAGAGATCTGCTCGGAGATGTCCGCGGCGGGCATGAGGTGCTCGGCCATGGAGACACAGTAGTCTTCGATGTAGATGACCTTGATGCGGCCCTTGATGTCGGGGTCGTTGTTGATGACGTTCGACAGGTTGACGATGAGACTGATGATCTTCTTCGCCATATAGTAACCGGATGCCGCCTTCGCGCCGAAGATGTAAGTGCGGGGCGTGAAGTCCATGTTCGGGTTGGCCTTCAGCATCAGGTAGTTGTTGATGATCTCATAGACGTTGAGGTGCTGTCTCTTGTACTCGTGGAGACGTTTGACCTGGACGTCGAAGATGGAGTCGGGGTCGATGACGAGACCCTGCTTCTCCTTGATGTAAGAGGCAAAGGCCTCTTTGTTCTGGCGTTTGATCTTGCCAAAGGTATCGAGGACCTGCTTGTCGTTCGCAAACTCGCGAAGTTTGGAGAGTTCCTGTGCGTCCGAAACGAATCCGTCCCCGATGAGTTCGGCGATGTACTTCGTGAGCTCGGGGTTGGACTGACAGAGCCAGCGTCTGTGGGCAATGCCGTTCGTGACGTTCTTGAACTTGGACGGAGTCAGCTGATAGAAGTCGGAGAAGACCGTCTCTTTCAGGATCTCGGAGTGAAGGGCAGAGACGCCGTTGACACTGTGGCAGGTGGCAACACAGAGGTTGGCCATACGCACGATGCCGTTCGAGATGATGGCCATGTCTTCGACCTTGCGGGCGTCATGGGTGACGTCCCAGACGAACGCTCTGTAGCGGCGGTCGATCTCCTCGACGATCTGATAGATGCGGGGGAGGAGCAGACGGAAGATGTCTGCCGGCCAGCACTCGAGGGCTTCCTTCATGACCGTGTGGTTGGTGTAAGCGAAGGTCTGGGTGACGATCTTCCAGGCGTCGTCCCAGCCGTAACCGCACTCGTCGAGGCAGA
Organism: Clostridia bacterium; assembly: GCA_017461005.1. Taxonomy (GTDB): domain Bacteria; phylum Bacillota; class Clostridia; order Oscillospirales; family Acutalibacteraceae; genus RUG420. The sequence goes on along the minus strand of JAFTZU010000045.1, from coordinate 4,056 downwards.
TCCGCATGAGTTCCGGGATGCCGAGGGTCGGGTGCGTGTCGTTGATGTGGATAGCCATCTTCTGCGGGATGCTGTCGATGGTCTTGTGGTGGCGCAGGTGGCGCTGGACGATATCCTGCAGGGAGGCGGAGACGAGGAAGTACTGCTGACGAAGTCTCAGCATCTTGCCTTCCGGATGGTTGTCCGAGGGGTAGAGGACCTTGCAGATGGCCTCTGCCATGGCCTGCTTCTCGACCGCGCGGATGTAGTCGCCCTGGTTGAACAGGCTCATGTCGAAGCCCGGAGCGTCCGCTTTCCACAGACGAAGGACGGAAATGCCCTTGCCGTCTTTGCTGGAGATGTACATGTCATAGGGGACGGCGATGACCGAAGTGGCATCGGTGACCTGGGAGGTGTAATAGCCGTCCTGCCAGCTGCTTTCGATGTTGCCGCCGAACTGGATGTTGAAGGACTCGTCCGGTTTTGCGGTGAGCCATACATCGCCGCCGGGAAGCCAGAAGTCCGGAAGCTCGGTCTGCCAGCCGTCGACGATCTTCTGCTTGAAGATGCCGTACTCATAGAGGATGCCGTAGCCCATGGCGGAGTAGCCGCCGGTGGCAAGGCCGTCCAGGTAGCAGGCTGCGAGACGACCGAGGCCGCCGTTACCGAGGCCCGCGTCCGGTTCGCATTCATACAGTTTGTCGAGGGTGAGGCCGAAGTCTTTCAGTGCTTCTTCGGCGACCTCGGTGAGGTTCATGTTGTAGAGGTTGTTTTTGAGGGAACGCCCGAGCAGGAATTCCATGCAGAGGTAATAGACCGTCTTTGTGTCTTCCGAGCGGTGGAGCTCGTGGCGGAAGTCGTACCACTCATGAGCGAGCTGGTCTTTGCACATGATGGCAATGGCCTTGTAGTACTGCTCATAGGTCGCCTCTTCCGGCGTGACACCGAAAATGTGGGTGAGCTTGGAGACGATGTCTTCCTTGAACTCTGCTTTTGTCATTTTGATTGCCATGTGATGAATCATCCTTTGTACATGGTAGATTAGATATTAAATACCTTTATATATAGGAAATGTACCGTGGAATTATACTACAAAAGGAGGGTCAATACAAGGAAAACAGCGGACAAGTTGCACGAGTATTTGACATATTTTCCAGTAAAAATGCACAGAGAAAAGGCCCTGCAAGCGGGACTTGCAGGACCTTTTTGTCATATGTTCTGTTTTGCTTAGCGGACCGCTCAGTTCTTGATCTGGATGTGCTCCTTGATGAAGACTTCGAGGTCTTCCTTCGTGAAGATGTGCGGGACGGGGTAAGTCGGGTTGACTTCCTTGATGCAGCGCTCGGCGATGAGCGGGATGTCCTCGTCACGGATGCAGTCGAAGCCGTAGGGGATCTCCATGCGGTCTTCCATGTCGCGGATGGCCTGGATGAACTTCTTGGCTTTTTCTCTCTTGGAGTTGCCGGTGATGCCGACCGCGTCAGCCAGTTCAGCGAGCTTCTCATAGGTGTACGGGAACAGGAAGTCGTCCTGGAAGACATGGGTCAGGATGGTGGACATGGCAAGACCGTGCGGGATGCCATAGAGACCGCCGAGACGGTGACCGATGCCGTGGACGTAACCGACGCCGCCTCTGGTGAAGCACATGCCTGCGTTGTAGGATGCCTGAAGCATCTCCTCGCGGGCTTTGAGGTTGTTCGGTTCGTTATAGGCGACTTCGAGCCATTTGAAGATCCGTACGACTGCGTCTTTGCCCAGTTCGTTGAACTTCTTGTCGTTGTACCAGATGTTGGTGTAACCCTCCACCGCATGGGTGAGGGCGTCAAGGCCGGTGGTGGAGGTGACCTTCTTCGGAAGGCCGGTGGTGAGTTCGGGGTCAAGGACCGCAACGCTCGCGCGGATCAGCGGGTCGGTGATCGGGAACTTGTCGTGGGTCTCCATGTCGGTGATGACCGCGGCGATGGTGGTTTCGGAACCGGTGCCGGCGGTGGTCGGGACGGCATAGAGTTTCGGCGGGAAGTAGCCGTTGAAGGTCAGGTGCGGAAGCGAAGCGACCGGCAGCGCGACCTGGAAGACGAATGCGCCGAGGTTCTTGACGGTACTGGTCGGACGGCAGACGCGGGCCATGACGCCTTTGGCGCAGTCCATCGGGGAACCGCCGCCGACAGCGACGAGGGCTTCGCAGCCGTTGTCCTTGTACAGCTTCAGAGCGGCTTCAACGTTCTCGATGCTCGGGTTCGGCTGGACTTCGTCGTAAACGACATAGTCGACGCCTTCCTTCTTCATGGCTTCAAAGAGGCCGTCGAGAAGGTTGAGGCTCATGAGACCCTTATCGGTGACGACAAGGACCTTCTTCTTACCGTCCGCTTTGATCTGAGCGGGAAGCTGTTTGATAGCTCCGGGTCCTTTGAGGATCTTCGGATCCGGGAAGAACCAGCCCCAGGCGTATTCAGCAGCCGTGAAAACGACTTCGACGCCACGCCAGAAAGCTTTCTTGCCTTCCCATTTGTAGTCTCTGCTCATAGTGTTTTCCTCCCTTGGTATTTGATACGGAAAAATGATAGACCTGTTCCATAGGCCTTTTGAAACAGATCAGCGAATGCCATATAATGTTCAGTCACAAACATCACATTTCATTTCACCCTACTGTCAGTTTAGCACACTTTTCGATACGGGAAAACTAAAAAAGGCCAAACAAAAAAGACATTTTCTTAACAGTCTGTTTGATTGTGCGAACAAGCCGACGTGCTGTCGTTGATTTTTACAGCCGTGAACGCTACAATAAGCATGTTGAGACCAAATTTGAAACTATTTTATTGGAGGAATGAAACATGTCACTGGAATCCGGAATCCTTGGTGCCCTGTTCAATATCGACAACTGGGCCAAAGACATCCTGGTCAACAACCTGAACTATCCGTCGGTCAAAGAGGTCAATGACGTCGTGTACTGCGACGAGAACCCCGCAGTCATGAAGGCGGACCTTCTCTGGGCTCCCGACAACAAAAAGTATGACAAATACCCGGTCATCCTCAACATCCACGGCGGTGGCTGGATCATCGGCGACAAGCGGAACAGCCGCGGCATGTGCCTGCAGTTCGCGGACAGCGGTGTGTTCGTCGTCAACATGAACTATGGTATGCCGAAGAAGGCCAACCCCCTCTTCGATTCCCACGACCCGGAGATCTGCCACAGCAATGACTACCTGTGGCCGTATCCGGTCAAATGTGCCTTCGCCGCACTGCAGTGGATCAAAGACAATGCGGAGAAGTACAACCTCGACCTCGATCAGGTCTATGTCTCCGGCGACTCTGCCGGTTCCAACATCGCCGCTGTCACCCAAACCGCATCCGCCAACCCTGCCTATGCGGAAGAGATGGGCCTTGGCGCAGCACCGCTGAAAGTCGCGGGCAGCCTTCTGTTCTGCGGATTCTACGACACCACCGTCTTCTGGGGCCTGCCCATGAACAAGATCCCGGTTGCACGTTCCATGATGCAGGATCTGTTCGACACGAAGGACCCGACCACCAAGCCTCTTTACAAGACCGTCAACCCCATTCCTTATTTCAACACGGACATGGGCAATACGCTGATCGTTTCCGGTAAGAACGACCCCATGACCCACGGCCAGTCCGACATGGTCGAAGCGAAGCTGAAAGAGATCGGTGCCAAGGTCGACCGCTTCAACAGCAAGGGGATCCTGTCGATCCACGACTATCAGATCCTTTCCTTCACGCCCGGTTCCCACAACGCGATGCAGTATGTGGCCAAGTGGCTGGACAAAGTGCTTCACTGAGCCCTATACCATTATTAATAGCACCTGCAGGAGCGCCGCGCGGCGCTCCTTTTCTTTGTTTTCTTTCTGTTTTCCGCGAACACCCGGCGGTGTGTCGAAAACTCTTTTGTTTTTCGCAAAAAAGGTGTTGACTTTAAGATATAGATGCAGTATTATATATCTCGCGTTCGGCGCTCGGCCGAATGCCAAAACCACGTAACTACGTGGTTGGTGGACCTTGAAAATTAAACATCAATGAACGAAAAGAACCCTTGAAATTTCTTTTGAAGTTTCGAAGAACTTT
>JAFTZU010000044.1 GCA_017461005.1 Clostridia bacterium | reverse complement strand
CGTGGTGAGGGGGTACTTCGCCTCCTTCGTGGCGAGGAGCTGCGCTTTGAGTTCCGGGTCCGCCTTGGCGGCTGCTTTCAGGCCGTCGAGGGCTTCGGGGACAGGCATAGTCGGTTGATACATGAGGGTCACTTCCTTGAAGCGGTTTAAACAAAGAGGCACTGGTACCGAAGTGGCGCCAGTGCCTTTTCTTGTTAATCAGTATAAGCCAGTGTCAGCGGTTTTGCAAGCGCAAACCCCGCAGAGACCGTCAACTTACATGTTGGAGGGCTGGAAGCCTTCTTCACCCTTCATCTCAAGGAGCTTCTTGCCTTCGAGGGCGACCTGGCAGGAGACCTTGATGGAGTCGGTGATCGCCGCTTCGATGTCGTCTTCGGTGACGCCGAGGTCATGATACATGGTGTCGGTGTCGAAGAACAGGTTGATGTCCATGATGAACGGGAGCTGCATGTAGTCCATACCGGAGTCGATGCCGCGTCTCTTGAAGTCGATGCCGTAGTAAGGCATGGCCATCGCCATCATCCAGGGAGCGACGGAAACGATCGGACGGTTGTTGCTCATGCCGCGAGCTCTGTAGACGATCTTCAGGAACTCTTTCCAGCGCATGTTGTAGCAGGAGACCGGGTATGCACGGCCGCCCTTGGTGCGGGTGGCGGCGCCGTAGCAGGCCTCACCGACCTGACGGATGGTAAGCATGGCAGTACCACCGGCCGGATAGAAGGTAGCGGGCAGTTTGTCCATCATCTTGATCTGGTCGATGAGAACGGTCCAGACGGGACGACGACCGGGCTGAGTGCCGAAGATGTAGGGCAGCTCGAGGACGGCGACGGCGAAGTCGTCATCGGCAAAGCTGAGAACATACTCTTCCTGATCGAGACGGGCACGCATGTAGGGGTTTCTCTCGGCAAGCTTCATGTCCGGGCGGTTCTTGGTAAGCCAGGTGAAGTAGGAGCCGAAGATGACAGCGCTCTCATACTTGAGCTCTTTTGCCAGGGGCATGAGTCTCTTCAGAGGAGCGATGTTGTACTTGTAGTAGTAGTCGTAGACCGGGGCCGGGAATTCGGCACGCTCGTCGACGCCGGCGGCGAAGACGAGGCAGTCGCAGTCAGACATGAGCTCGCGGAGCTCGTCGTCAGTGCACTTGTTGACGTCCTGGAAAATGATTTCCATGCCTTCCGGCATCGGTGCGCCTTCCGGAAGGGGCGGGAGGGCGAGGGTCTTGACCTCGACACCGTGGGCGATGAACTGCTCCGCAGACTTGGAACCGAGCAGGCCGGTACCGCCGATCATAAATACTTTTTTCATGGGCGATGCATCTCCTTTTGATTTCATTTCATTCAGCCGCAGGGTGAACCGCGGCTCATTCGTACAAGTACAATTTTATTATACGGGTACAACAAAGTCAATCGGCGCTGTCGTACATCGTTTTGAACATATGTCGGGTTTTCAAAAAAGTTTTTTACTAAGGTGAAGCGAAAGCTTTCGGAGGCGATTTACAGTCGTCAGAGAACGCCATTCTTTATTGAAATAAAGTGCCCATTATGGTAAAATCGACATAAGCGTTTGCGAAAAGTGGAGCATTTTTGTGGAATTTATCCATCGCCCCACTATATCTAGTATTACAGACCGAGGAGGAATCCAATATGAAAACCTACAACTCAACCAACATACGCAACATTGCGGTTGCGGGTCATGCCGGACGTGGTAAGACCACTCTGTGCGAAGCCATGCTGTACACGGCAGGCGCCACCAAGCGTCTTGGCAAGGTCGCAGACGGCACCACCGTCATGGACTATGACCCGGAGGAAAAGAAACGTCAGGCGTCTCTCCAGAGCGCCGTTGCATGCCTTGAGTGGAATGACGTCAAAATCAATCTGATAGATACTCCCGGTCTTTTCGATTTCGCCGGCGGACTTTCCGAAGCGGCACGTGCCGCGGGCTGCATGCTCATCGTGATGGACGCCGAGCGCACCTCTTATGACGTCGGTGCCGAGAAGGCATTCAACGCCGCCGAGGTCCGGAACCTCTCCAAGATCTTCGTCATCAACAAGACCGACGCCGAGAACGCCAACTTCGGCAACGTCTTCGAAGCCATGCAGGAAGTCCACGGCAACAAGCTCTGCCCGGTCGTCGTCCCGCTCATCGAAGAAGGCCAGGTCCGTTACCTCGTCAACCTGTCTCAGAACAAGTGCTACGAGTACCAGGATGGCAAGTCGGTCGAAGTCGACATGCCCGAGTCCGACAAGCTCGACACCTACCGAGACATGTTCAATGAGGCCGTTGCCACCACCAGCGACGAGCTCATGGAAAAATACTTCGAAGGCGAGCCCTTCACCGAAGTCGAAGCGCTGACCGGCCTGCTCGAAGGCGTCACCAACGGCGACATCTATCCCGTCTACGCCTGCGCCGCCGACAAGCTCGAAGGCATCGACCAGCTGCTGAACGGCCTTGTCAACCTCGGCCCCTCCGCCAGCTCCAAGACTGGCGAGACCGCGACCGACAAGGACGGCAATGAAGTCGACCTGCCCTGCGACCCGAACGGCCCGCTCGCAGCCATCTGCTTCAAGACCATCGCCGACCCCTTCGTCGGTAAGATGTCCTTCATCAAAGTCATTTCCGGCACCATCAAGGCCGATACCCCCTGCTACTGCGCACGGACCGGCGAGTCCGAGCGTATGGGCAAGATCTCCATTCCTCACGGCGGCACGCTGGAGGACAGCACCGAGATCACCGCGGGCGACATCGCAGTCGTCACGAAGCTCACCGGCATCAAGACCGGCGACACCATCACCGCGGCGAACAACCCGCTGACCCTCAAGGGCCTCACCGTCCCGACTCCCTGCTACTCCCTCGCTGTCACGGCGAAGAAGAAGGGCGAAGAGGACAAGATCGCGTCCGGCCTTGCCCGCCTCATGGAAGAAGACCCGACCATCTCCTTCGGCACCAACAAGGAGACCAAGGAGGAGATCCTCTCCGGCCAGGGCGAACAGCACATCGACTTCATCGTCGGCAAACTGAAGAGCAAATTCGGCGTCGACGTCGAACTGAGCGCTCCGAAAGTCGCTTACCGTGAAGCCATCCGCAAGACCGTCCAGGTCCAGGGCAAACATAAGAAACAGTCCGGCGGCCACGGCCAGTACGGTGACGTCTGGATCCGCTTCGAGCCCACCACCGAGCCCGGCCTCCAGTTCTCCGAAGAGGTCTTCGGCGGTTCCGTCCCGAAGAACTTCTTCCCGGCCGTTGAAAAGGGCCTTCAGGACTCCATCGAGAAGGGCGTTCTCGCCGGTTACCCGATGGTCGGTCTGAAAGCTGTCCTGTACGATGGCTCCTACCACCCCGTCGACTCCTCCGAAATGGCCTTCAAGACCGCCGCGTCCCTGGCCTACAAGAAGGGTGTCGCGGAAGCCGACCCGGTCCTCCTTGAGCCGATCCTCAACGTTGAGATCACCGTCCCGGACGACAACATGGGCGACATCATGGGCGATGTCACCAAACGCCGCGGCCGTGTCCTCGGTATGGAACCGGTCGAAGGCGCCAGAGGTCTCCAGAAGCTGACCGCAGAGGTCCCGGAAGCGGAACTGTCCGACTTCCCGACCATGCTCCGCTCCACCACCAAGGGCCGCGGTTCCTTCCTCACCTCCTTCGCGCGGTATGAAGAAGTCCCCGGCAACGTGGCTCAGAAGATCATCGAAGAGGCCAACGCCGAATAAGCACAAAGTTAACAGGAGCTCCGTCTTTTCGACGGAGCTCTTTTATGATACAATGTGCGGTAGAAATGAGAAGAGCAGGAGGAACGGCAATGCTGACGGCAGTCGTTTATACCGGGAACACCGGCTTTACGGAGAAATACGCGAACTGGGTGGCGAACCAGCTCAAGTGTGACCTCTTCCGGCTGGAGGACGTCACCATGGAGGACCTGAAAAAGTACCCCCTCGTCGTCTACGGCGGATGGGTCAAGGGCGGGCTCATCCAGGGCCTCGACGAACTGCGTGGCAAGGTCCGCGGCAAGTACATCGTCTTTGCCGTAGGCGCCCTTCCGAAACGGGGCGGCGATGCCGTCGGGTTCCGGAAAAAGAACGGTCTTGAAGACGTCCCGACTTTCTACTTCGAAGGCGGCCTCCGCTGGTACCGTCTGACGGAGGGCCAGAAGGCGGCGCTCCTCATGTACAAGGAGACCCTTCAGATGTTCGACTACCACAAGCTCTCCTCCAACGAGAAGTTCTTCCTCAACAACATCGGCCGCACCTTCGACCACTCGAGCCTCGACGGCGTCAAAGAACTGACCGACTTCCTCGAGTCCGAGAGAGGGCAGAAGCTGACCGCGGACTGAGGTACATCGCCAAAGGACCATACAAAACAAAAGACACTGCACCGGACGTGCAGTGTCTTTTTTCGTTTCTACTCAGTGGATGACTCAGTAGTTTTCGATGGGCCGGGTGGGCTGCAGGATGGTGCAGAGCAGGTCGAAGCTCTCCTTCTTGAAGTCGAAGCCGCCTTCCATCTGGGTCCAGCGGATGTCGACGCCGACGGCGCTGTTGTAGACCGCCTTGACGATGTGGAAGGGTTCCGACATGTTCTTGATCTCGCCCATGCGCTGCATTTTGCCGACGAGGGAGATGAAGACCTTGACGGACTCCGGCTGCTCCTCCGGGTCGTCCGAGAAGAAGTTGATCTGCTGGACGTTCTGCATGGATATGGTGGCAAGGAGCTTCGGGCCATAGGAGATGTGGCGCTCGATGTCGATCTTGAGGAGCTCCCAGAACTGTTCGAGGGGGGAGTCGTACTCCAGCATGATCTGCGGGAAGCGGCGCTGCTTCTCGTCGTCGTCCGTGAAGTAGGTCTCTCCGAAGACCTCATCGCGGTTGTGGAAGTAGAGGTAGAACGTGTTCTTCGAAATGCCGGCCTCGTCGCAGATCTCCCGAACGGTCACATTCGAGGGGCCGTTTGCCTTGGCCAGTTTGATGGATGCTAAAATGATATTTTTGCGGGTGATTTCCGGTTTTCCCATATCAGCTGACCTCCTTGGATACAATTGTGCTTTTACGCCATTATAGTACATGAAAAAATGGACAATTGCAAGGAATTGCCCATTTTTCTCAAAATAAAACAAAACTCCCGACCAGTGTCGGGAGCTTTTTTGGCGATTTATGCCTTCGCTTTCAGTTCTTCGATGTACTGTTGCGCAAACATGGAGGAGACCGCGCCGTCTGCGGCGGCGGTGACGACCTGGCGCATGGGTTTGGTCCGGATGTCGCCGACGGCGAACACGCCGGGGACCGAAGTGCGGGTGGTCTCGTCTGCCTCGATGTAGCCGGCACCGTCCACGGCGACCGCTCCGTTCAGGAATTCGGTGTTCGGGACACGTCCGACGGAGACGAAGAGCGCGTCGGTCTCGAGGAACCGGGTCTCATCGGTCTTGACGTTCCTGACGGTGACGCCTTTGAAGCCGCCTTCGACGTCGACGCTCTCGACGACGCTGTTCAGGACGGGCTCGATGTTCGTGGCCTCTGCGACGGCATCGGCATAGAACTTTTCAGCGCGGTACTGGTCTCTGCGGTGGATGAGGTAGACCTTCTCGCAGAGGCGGGAGAGCAGCAGCGCGTCTTCGAGGGCGGTGTTGCCGCCGCCGACGAGGGCCACGGTCTTGCCCTTGAAGCGCATGCCGTCGCAGGCCGCACAGTAGTGGATGCCCTTGTCGGCGAGGGCCGCTTCGTTCGGCAGGCCCAGCTGTCTCGCGTTGGCGCCGGTGGCGATGACCACACAGCGGGTCTCGTAGTCTCCGGCGTCGGAGGTGTGGACGACTTTGATGTCGCCGGTCAGTTCGACGGACGTGACGGAGGTCAGTTCGGACTCTGCGCCGAACTTCTCGGCCTGCTGCTGCATCTGGTCGCCCAGCGTGAAGCCGTCGATGCCTTCGTCGAACCCGGGATAGTTCTCGATGATCTCCGTCAGGGTCATCTGACCTCCGGCGGACAGGTGCTCGAGGACGATGGTCTTAAGGCCGGCTCTGGCACAGTAGAGTGCGGAGGAATAGCCGGCGGGGCCGCCGCCGATGATGACGACGTCATAGATCTGCTCGCTCATCGTGACACCTCGGCTCAGACGTCAAGGTGGTTGTGGATGAACTCGTCGATGGCTGCCTTGTTGGCGGGAGCGACGACTTTATCGAGGACATTGCCTTCTCCGTCGAGGAGGACGAAGGTGGGCAGATATTCGATGTCATATTTCTGAGCGATGGCCGGGTCCTCGTCAGTGTCGACCTTGCCGACGACGAGTTTGCCTTCGTACTCGGCAGCGACCTTGTCATAGGAGGGGGCGATGCGCTTGCAGTGCGGGCACCAGGTGGCCCAGAAGTCGAGGATGGCGGGAGTGCCGTTTCCGATGAGTTCCTGATAGTTATCGACATTGATGATGGTTGCTTTGGTTGCCATAGTGAGTGCTCCTTTCAAAAAAGAAGGTGTTTGTTTTTGTTTTGACACTCTCATTATATCGTGCGCAATTTAAATGTCAATAGGTTGAGGCAAAATAAATTGTGTAAAATTTAATTGAAGTCCCAATCGCCTGCCCGAAGGATCTTTCTATGAGATATTTATACGCATATGACTCTATCAAGAATAATTTAAGAGCAGTTCTGTAATATCTTAAATAAACCTGAAAATGAACACTCGTAAACCTATTTTAACAGGAGAATCGACCTTATGGATCAGAAACCAGACCTTCGTACACAGGTGCCGGAGAGCCCGATCAAAACGAAATCGTTCTTTGACAGCATCCGCTATGCCTTCAAAGGCGTGGGCTATGCTTTCCGGACCGAACGCAACTTTAAATTGTATATCGCGATCGTCATCGTGTTCTTCATTACGAACCTCATTGTCGGTGTCAGCCTGCCGGGGCACATCGCCTTTTTCATCTGCGTGTCCGGCGCGTTTGCCGCGGAGATGATCAACACCGCCATCGAGCACATCTGCAACTACCTGACCACGGACCTTCACGAGGCGGTCCGGCGCGCCAAAGACCTTGGTGCCGCGGCGGTCCTCATGTGGGGGTTCTCGTTCTTCCCGCTGGAGGGGGTGCTGTTATGGGTCACTTTATCAAACTGATCGGCAAAATGATCCTCAGCATGTGTTCCGTCGTTTTCGGCGGCGTGCTCAACATGCTGTTCGTGAAGACACCTGTCTTTCAGAAGATCCGGTACCCGATCGACGGCGGCCGGAACTGGCGTGACGGCCGGAGGGTCTTCGGTGACAACAAGACCTTCGCGGGCCTCGCCGGCATGACCCTCGGGACGATGGTGTCCCAGGTGGTCCTGGGCGGACTGCTGAAAGTCCTCGGCGCGTCTCACCTGTCTGACGTCTATCGCCGACACGAAAACACGGTCCGCTACAACGCCCTCGCCGGAGCGCTCTTCGGCTTCGCGTATGCTCTGTTCGAGCTGCCGAACAGTTTTGCCAAACGGCGGGTCGACATCCGCCCGGGCATGACCACGAAGAAGAAGGGGCTCATCGGGAAACTGTTCTTCGTCATCGACCAGATCGACTCGATGTTCGGCGTCATGCTGGTCCTCGCGCTGCTGTCCCCGATCGGCATCCTGCGCTATTTCGGCTACATCGCCCTCGGCGGCGTCATCCATATCCTGACGAACCTCGGCATGATCAAAGCCGGGATCCGGAAAAACCTGTAACAAAGGAGAATCTGCTATGAACGAAACTGCTGACAAGAAACAACTGTTCATCGGGGTCTGGAACCTCGCGAACTGCGTGACGTGGCTCGGCATTGCGGCAGCCGTGGTGGCGATGTACCTCGCCCTCGCAGGAAATCCCCGCATCGCCATGCTGCTGTTCCTCGTCTCCGGCCTCTGTGACCTCTTCGACGGGCGCGTCGCCCGCATGTTCGAACGCACGGACGTGGAGAAAGCCTTCGGCATCCAGCTCGATTCCTTCGCGGACACCGTCTCCTTCGTGGTGTTCCCGGCGGTCTTCCTGCTGACCCTGACCGCGGCTCCCTGGGCCGTCGTCCTGACGATCCTCTACATCCTCGCCGGCATCACCCGGCTCTGCTGGTTCGACATCACGACCGACGGCGACACGAAGTACTTCGCCGGTGTGCCGGTCACTTACATGGCGCTGGTCCTGCCCCTCGCGTGGATCATCGTCCAGGCCATCGCCCTGAATGCGGCACCTTACGTGACGGCCGCCGTTCTGGCGGTCATGGGCATCCTGTTCGTCCTGAACATCAAAGTCAAGAAACCGGGCGGGCTCTGGTACGCCATCTTCGGCGTCCTTGCCATCGTCCTCGCGGTCCTGCTCCTGGTGCTGTAAGATGGCAGTCCTCGACCGCAGGACCGGACGGGAACTTCCGGAGAGCGGGTTCGGAGGCGGAGCCCTCGACTTCCTCTACGGGAACGTCCTCGGACGGATCCTTCTGAAATATGTGGCCGCGGCGCCGTGGTTCTCCCGACGGCAGGGGAAGCGCCGGGACCGGCCGGAGTCGAAAGACGACATCCTGCCCTTTGTGGAGGAGAACCACATCGACCTCACCGACGGCGGCTTCGGCCCCGGGTGGCACCCGGACGAGTTCGCCACCTTCAACGCGTTCTTCGCGCGGCAGCGGAACTACGACGCCTACTTTGCCGACCTGGAAAAAGCAGGCCTCCTCGCGTCTTCGGATGAGGAGGAGCGGGAACTGCCCGCCGTGGCGGACGCCCGGCTGTCCGTATATCCGGTGACGGCGGACCTCGAAGTCCCGGTCAAGCAGTCGGTCTACACCCTGGCCGAACTGGTCGGGGAGAGAGGACACGACCTGGACCTCTCGGCGTACGAAGGCGGGCACCTGCTGGTCTTCCGCCTCGGCGTGGACGACTACCACCGGTATGTCTTCCCGGACAGCGGCCGGCTCCTGCAACAGTACTTCATCCCCGGGGAACTCCACACGGTGCGCCCCGTCTCGGAACGGTACCGGGTCTATGCCCGCAACGCCCGTTCCGTGTCGGTCCTCGACACCGACCATTTCGGCCCCCTGCTGCAGATCGCCGTCGGCGCCATGCTGGTGGGGCACATCGTGGAACATCCGCTGAAAACGCCCGTGTTCGGCGCCCTGCAGGAAAAGGGCTATTTCGAATTCGGCGGCTCCACCATCCTGCTGGTGACGAGCCCCGGCATAACGATCGATACCGATCTTCTGGAAGCCTCGAAACGGGGCGATGAACTGAGGGTCCGGATGGGAGAACCCGTCGGGACACGGTCCGTACATCGCCAACACGAATGAGAAAGGAACTCCTTCATGAATCATCTGAAACGTTTGCACGAATACAACAAGGACCGTTACCCGTACCTCTCACGGCTCGCGGTCGGCGCCATCATGTGGTTCGAGCTTTACTTCATCGTCATCCTGAACCAGGGCGTCACCTGGGACACCATCCGTCCGATCCTCGGCTGGCGGGAGGCGCTGGGTGCCTTCACGCTGTTCTGCTTCCTCTGGTGGCTGCGCATCGCCGATGACCTCAAGGACGAGGAGACCGACAAGGTCCTCTTCCCGGACCGCGCGCTCCCGACGGGCCGCATCTCCCGGAAAGAGCTGCAGTGGTTCTGCGTCCCGCTCATCGCCATCCCCCTCATCCTGAACCTCATCTTCATGCCGAACCGCTGGTTCTGCCTGTTCCTGTACACCTACGGCTCCCTGATGGCGGTCTGGTTCTTCCAGAAGCACCGGATCCAGCCAAGCCTGCCGATGGCGCTCTTCACCCACAACCCCGTGCAGATCGTCATGAACCTCTACACGCTGTCCTACGTCGTCATGGTGTACGGCATCAAGTGGGTGTCCCTCACGAACTTCCTCGCCATCTTCACCCTGTACTTCCCGGCGCTCATCTGGGAGGTCTCCCGGAAGATCCGCGCGCCGAAGGACGAGACGGACTACGTCACCTATTCGAAACTGTTCGGCTATAAACGTGCAACCAACTTTGTTCTCATCGTCACCTGGATCGACATCATCACGAACTTCATCCTGGTCTGGAACCTCAGCAAGCTGTCGGTCGGCCTCCTGCTCCTCCTCGTCTCCTGGATGACCTGGAAGTTCCTCCAGTTCAAGAAGGACCCGGAGAAGTGGACCCTCGTCTCGAAGGTCGAGGCCTACACGTTCCTGCAGGAGGGCACGATGATCTTTACCATCGTCCTGTTCCTGATCGTAGGCTACATCGGCTGGTAACAGTGAAATGAGGAGACGCCTTTGAAAGCAGAAAACCTGAAGATCCTTCGGGACAACGGCTTCCCCGTCCCGCCCTTCACGGTCGTGACCGGGGCCGACCCGGACCTCTCCTTCTCCCGGGCGGAGACCTTCGCGGTCCGCTCGACCTTCGAAGGGGAAGACACCGGCGACTCGTCCTTCGCGGGACAGTTCGACACCCTGCTGGATGTGCCCCGGGCGGAGGTCGCCTCTGCCGTGGAGCAGGTCCGCAAAAGCTATGAAAAAGAAACGATCCGCGCTTATAAGGAAGCGCTTCTCCGGCGGTCCGGGGAAGCGCCTTCGGCCGTGTCGGAAGGACCGTCTCCGGACACCGCTCCGGTCCTCGTGCAGGAGATGCTGCACCCGGACATGGCCGGTGTGGCGTTCTCGGCGAACCCGACCGGCCTCCTGAACGAGATCGTCCTGGTCGTGGGCCGGGGGCTCGGCGACGCGGTCGTCGAGGACCGGACCGACACGACCACCTACTACTACAACAACGACGACGCCCTCTACTATTATGAGACCCAGGGCGATTCACCGACCCTCCGCGAGGACCTTCTGAAGGAACTCTGTGACCTCGTGCAGAGAGTCGAAGACCTGTACGGCCGGCCGATGGACCTCGAGTATGCCATTTGCAAAGACGCGGTGTACCTCCTCCAGGCACGGCCCATCACGACCCTGTCCGGGAAGGCACCCATCGTGCTCGACAGTTCCAACATCGTGGAGAGCTACCCGGACCTGACGCTGCCCCTGTCGATGAGTTTCGCGAAGGAGATCTACTATGAGATCTTCAAGGCGCTGCTCATCCGGGCCACGAAGAACGACCCTGTCGTCGCGCGGCTGGACCCGTCCCTCCGGGACATGGTCGCCATGGCCAACGGCCGGGTCTACTACCGCATCACGTCCTGGTACGATGTCCTGCGGCTGATGCCCTTCTCCGACCGGTTCATCGCCATCTGGCAGGAGATGCTCGGTGTCTCCAACAAGACGGTCGACTCCGATGTGAAGGTCGGCCTCCGCACGAAAGCGGTCATGCTGAAGACGATCCTGCAGAGCCTTCGCCGGACGCCGGCGGAGATGGAAAAGCTCTCCGAATTCTATGACACCTACGCGGCGGACCTCGACGAAGAACTCGAGGGGCTCGCCCGGGCGGAGGGCGCGGAAAAGGTCCGGGGCCTTCTGAAGAAGTACCGGGCGCTCAAGAGCGACGTCATCCCGCGCTGGGACATCACCCTCATGAACGACATGTACGCCTTCCTGTTCACGGCGCTGTCCGGGAAACGGAACAAGGAGACGCTGTCGAACCTCTCGAACCTCGCCAGCATGGAACCTGCTCTGGCGATGAACGCTCTGGCGGAGACCGCACGGCAGCAGGGGATGGACAGCGATGCCTACCGGACGCAGAAAGCGCAGTACCGGAAGGACTTCGGCGACCGCTGCCTCGGGGAACTGAAACTGGAGACCCGGACGTACCGCACGGACCCGGAACTCGTGGACCTCTATGTCGAACGCCTGCTGGCCTCCGGCGAAACGACGCCGGAACGTCCGAAGAGACCGGCCGGAACGACCCGGACCCTGAACCCCTTCGTGCGGCGCGCGCGGGTCGGCATCCGGAACCGGGAGATCTCCCGGCTGAACCGCACCCGGCTCTACGGGTTCGCCCGGACCATCTTCACGGAGATCGGGAACGCTCTCTGTGAGATGGACCTTCTCGACGACCCCCTCGATGTGTTCTACCTCTACATTCCGGAACTCGAGACCTATGCCTCCTGGGACCGGAAAGAGGGACGGGATTTCCGGCGCAAAGTCGCGGAGCGAAAGAAACAATACGAGCAGTTCGCGGAACTGCCGCCCTATACACGGCTCGTCTATGACGGGCAGATCCACCAGAAACAGACGAACGGCCTGAAGACCGACCGCCCGACGACGCCCGGCGAACTGACCGGGACCGGCGTGTCCCACGGGACCGCGGTCGGGGAAGTCATGGTCATCGAGCAACCGGACCTGTCGATGGATACGACAGGAAAGATCCTCGTGACCCACAGCACCGACCCCGGCTGGGTGTTCCTCATCCAGAACGCCGCGGGGATCATCGCGGAAAAGGGCTCGATGCTGAGCCATACGGCGATCATCACCCGGGAACTCGGGAAACCGGCCGTCGTCGGCGTCCGGGATGCGACCCGTTTCCTGAAGACAGGCGATGTGGTCGAGATCGATGCCGACGCTGGCACCGTGCGGGTGCGGGAGGAGAGACCATGATGTACTCTGTCCTGACCCTGACCGGGACCGCGGCGGCCGCGGAGCGGGAGGCGTTTTACGAGCGGTTCCTCGCTCTGCCGAAGAGGCTGTACCCCCGCCGGTACCGCACGCAGGACACCAAGGCGGAGCGGGCCGTCCTCGCGGGCACCCATCCGCTGTCCGGCGAGTTCACGGTCTTCCCGTACCTGGTCGTTGCCGGGGCGGCGGACACGGCGACCGCAGATGTCAAACGGAACCCGACCATCGCCCGCTGCATCCTGACCTATTACCCCGACGACCCCGCCGCCTACGTCGGCTTCTTCGAGTCGTACTGCGACAAAGACGCCTGCCGCGCGCTCCTCTCCGCCGTGGAGGAAAAAGCCCGGGCCGACGGGAAAGAAAAGCTGGTGGGCCCGCTGGACGCCTCCTTCTGGATCGGTTACCGGTTCAAGACCGGGAACTTCAAAGAGCACTTCACCGGCGAGCCGGACAACCTGCCTTTTTACGCGGACTTCTGGGAGGACTGCGGTTTCACCGTCTCGGAACGTTACTATTCGAACTACCTGCGGAGCCCGACGGCCGCCGACCCCTCCGAGAAGTGGGAAAAGCGGTTGCAGAAGGCCCTGGAGCGGGGGTATGAGATCCGCTCGCTGGAACGCGGGAAGTTCGACGAGGCCCTCAGAGACATCTACCGGATGCTCGTCCGGCTCTACGCGAAGTTCCCCGCGTTCAAACTCATCACGGAAAAACAGTTCGTGGCCCTCTTCGGGTCCCTCAAATACGTC
Organism: Clostridia bacterium; assembly: GCA_017461005.1. Classification (GTDB taxonomy): domain Bacteria; phylum Bacillota; class Clostridia; order Oscillospirales; family Acutalibacteraceae; genus RUG420. Next base: position 6,204 of record JAFTZU010000044.1, on the reverse strand, counting down.
GTCGACTATGACTGTGTGCTCCTCGGGTACAAGGACGGGGCCCTCGCCGGCTTCTTCGTCTGTGTCCCGAACTACGGCACCCGGGTCGACGGAGACCTCTCGTTGCGGGACCTGCCCGCCATCCTGCGCATCCGGCGGGACTGCAAAGAGTATGTCATTTTGTACATCGGCGTCGACCGCAAGCACCTCGGCCTCGGCGGCGCGTTCGCCCAGACCATTCGGGAAATTGGGCAGAACAAGGGCGCAGGGTCCATCGCCGCACTCATCCATGAAGGGAACAGTTCGGGAGTCTTCTTCCGGGAACTGACCACCCATACGGCACATTACGTGTTGCTGGAAAAAGCTTTGTAAGGAGAACAGACTATGCATTTACCGACTTTGGCAGAACATGAGATCATCATGACGCTGGTGGCACTGGCGCTGCTGCTGGCGGGGGCCTACCTTCTGGGCACTCTGTTCGAGCGTCTGAAAGCACCCCGCGTCGTCGGCGAGATCCTCGGCGGTCTCCTCTTCGGCGGGACCTTCCTGGCCCATTTCTTCCCCGGGGCGATGAACGCCGTGTTCGCCGCATACCCGGAAGAGGGCAAGGTGCTGAACATTTTCTACCAGCTCGGCCTCATCTTCCTGATGTTCCTGTCGGGCTACAATACGAAGATCGAAGTGGACCGGAAGAACAGCCGGCTCATCACGTTCATCTTCCTCGGCGCGACCATCCTTCCGATGGCCGGCGCCTACCCGTTCATCAAAGTGTTCCATGACGCGTACATCGGCACCGTGGGGAACGACGTCTCCTTCGCCCTGGTCTTCACGATCGGCGTTGCCATCACGTCCATCCCGGTCATCTCGAAGATCTTCTTCGACATGGGCATCATGAACACCCGGTTCTCGAACACGGTCCTCACCGCGTCGACGCTCCAGGACCTGCTTCTCTGGATCCTCCTGAACGCCGCGACGCGCATCGCCACCACCGGCGAGGTCCGGTTCTGGGAGATGGTCGTGGTCGTCGCGATCACCCTCGGCCTGTTCGTGGTCGTCAAGCTGGTCTCGGACCACGCGAAGACCCTGAAGGTGAACCTGAAACCCATCAACTTCTACTCGGTGAGTTTCGTCATCCTGCTGCTCGTCTGCGCGGGGCTCTACACGGTGGGCATCAACATCATGTACGCCGCGTTCCTGACGGGCTATGTGGTCAAGGCCATCGCCGGTGTGGACGACAACGTCCAGGGGCTCATGGACAACCTCGGGAATTTCGCGTTCTCGTTCTTCATCCCCATCTACTTCGCGCTGGTCGGCATCCAGCTGAACCTGCTCAACAATTTCTCCTGGCTGCGGTTTCTCGCGTTCTTCGCCATAGCCTTCACGCTGGAAGCGGTCGGCACGCTGCTCATGGTCCAGTTCACGGACCTGAACCGGGCGTCGAAACTGAACTTCGCGGTCACGATGAATGCCCGCGGCGGCCCCGGCATCGTCCTGGCGACCGTGGCGTACTCCTACAACATCATCTCGCTCGAGTTCTTCACGGTCCTCATCCTGACGACCATGCTGTCCTCCCTCATTGCCGGCTACTGGCTCCGGATGCAGCAGAAGAAGGACCCGGACATCTTCATGAACCTGACGAAGGCACCGAAGGAAGCCGTCGCGGAAGCGAGCGAGTCGAACGACTGACGCCTGACGACAAACAACCACCCTCTCTCGAAGGTGGTTGTTTTTTATGATCCTGTTTTGTTGCTGTGCGGACCGGTTTTCGCCGGGTCCTCTCAGTCGTGGAAGTCCGCCGTCTCTCCCGCGAGCCGGCAGGCAATGCCGTTGTTCAGCCACTTCCCGCAGAATGCGGTGAGCAGACCGCCGGGGATCATGACGACGGCGTAGAGCAGGCTGACCCACCAGGGGTTCACGTCGACCTGAAGGAAGGGGTAAGGCCCCTCGACCTTGCCGACGGCGTTCAGGATGACCATGACGATCGAGTAGATCCAGGTGTACTGGATGGCGAGGAACGCATCGCCCAGGTGGAGGCGGGGCGTGCCCTCGAGGAAGACGAAGGACACGAGGGAGACGATGGGGCCCATCAGGTGCATGACGAACATGGGGCCGCCGTACATCGCGAACAGGTTCCCGCCAGCGAGAGCGGTCATGGGGCCGAGGCCCACGAGGACCACGATGAACGTGATGTAGAGCTGCACCGCGCACATGAAGCGGAACAGCTTGACGAGCCGGGGGATGCGCCCGTCCCGGAAGAGGGCGACCGTGCCGAAGAGCACGAAGAGCGCGGAGGCGATGAGCGCCAGGAAGTTGCTCTGGTGGGTGTAGAAGATGACGAGGTCCTTGAAGACCGGGTGCTGCTGCCAGAGCGCGTAGTTCGCCCAGCCCTCCATGAGGACGAGGGCGAGGTTGACGAGGACCGCGAGGGCCAGCTGGACCTTGCGGCGCGCCCGGAGCTGCGGGGTATCGATGGCGCCGGAGCGGGAATAACTGTGCATGAACGCACCTGCCTTTCCGGAGGCCTGGGTCTGTATATCCATAAGGTTCTCCTTTTGCTGTGTGTCGGCGGGGCGGGGCCCGCATCAATTCCCTATTATACATAAGAACCTTAAAATAGCTCAAGTCTGCCTGCCCTTTGGCGATGTGCCCCTCTCTTCACTCGGCGCTCGGCCACGACCGCCTGCTTCGCACCTGCTATCTTTTTATATTTACTTATTTACCACTCTGGTAGTACAATAGTTGCAACTTTGGAAACGCCCGTATGGGCCGCAGGAGGTGGATCGCCCGTGAAAATGGAATACCCGGAGTACTATGAACGGTTCGCGTGCATCGCCGGAGCGTGTACGGACTCCTGCTGCGCGCGGTGGGAGATCGACGTCGACGACGAGTCGTACTACTATTACCAGACCGTGCAGGGCGACTTCGGCGAGCGCATCCGCGGCTGCCTCCACGAGGAGGTCAAGGAGGGCGAGGACGGCCCCGAATACGAGTGGTCCTTCCCGCTGACGCCGGACCGCCGCTGCCCGTTCCTGAACGATGCGGACCTCTGCGACATGTACACGGCCCTCGGCCACGACCGCCTGCCCCGCACCTGCCGGGAGTTCCCCCGCGGCGACGCCGTCGTCGGGAACTACCATCAGATCGACGTGGCGGTGGCCTGCCCCGAGGCGAACCGGCTCATCTTCGAAGACCTCGAACACCCCATCAAGTACATCATGCGGGACGAGCCCACCGGCGTCCCGGCCCTCGACCGGTACTGCGCCGCGGAGGAGCCGAAGCTCGACAACGAGTCGATGGGACGTCTCTTCGACCTGCTCGAGGAGCGCAACCAGCTGATGGAGGTCCTGCAGGACACGTCGTACCCGCTGCGGGAACGCTACGGCGTCCTGTTCTCGCTTGCGACGGAGTACGGCGTGGACGCCAGTGCCGAGAACCATGAGGCGCTGGTGGAGCTCATCGACCGCATGGAACTCCTCGACGAGCGCTGGAGCCGGGTGTACGACCCGGTGAAGCGGGCCATGGACACGGGCTTCCCCTGCTCTTTCGTCCTGGAAGGCCTCGCTGAATGGGACGGGGAAGGGACCGCCCCGGAGCCCGGCTCCATGGACGCCGCCATGGTGGACTCCGAGAAAGAACTGGTCCGGTTCCTCGTGTACCTCGTCTTCCGGTACTACATCGACGGGTACTTCGAGAACTCCCTGACCGGCGTGTACCGGCTCCTGCTCCGCGGCTTCCACATGATGCGCCTCCTGCTGGCGGCCCTCACGCCCGAACAGTTCCTCGATGCCGAGACCCGCCGGGACCTCTACCACGTCTGGTCTCGCGAAGTGGAACACTCGCCCGAGAACTTCCATCTCATCATAGCGGAATAACCATCCCAAAAGCGTGACAAATCAAGGCCCTGCTCTTGCAGGGCCTTTTTCATGTATCAACACTCCGATAACTCCGAATTCGTCGAAGGAAACATCCGCCCTCGCAGCCGGCGGTCGGCGCCGCCTGGCAAGCTGCGGTGCGTATCAACGCCCTTCGCGTTGCTCCGGGCTCAGGTGCCACAGTGCTCCGGGGAAGTAAAGAGTCTTCCGCCCGCTTCGCGGCTGCCAACTGCCCAATTCCTTACAGCGTTTCATGCTCTGCCAGCTCTTGACTTCCCCTCTGCCCTGCGGCATGGGGCAGACAACAGGCCAAAGGGGCGCTGTGCGCCTTTCCGCCTGCATGGAAAGTGTGTGGCTGGGACCGCTGCCTTGAAATTTCAGCCAAAAACTACGATGTCAAGAATCGTGGCTGACATTTTCAAGGGAGAAACCGGGCGGCAAGCCTGAGAATCAGCCACCGGGCTCGTTATCAGGGAATGTGGCTGATTATTTCAGAGAATAATAGGACCAATAAGGTTGAAACCTCAGCCACAAAGTTGGATATCAGGAGCTGTGGCTGAAATTATCAGAGAACAAACCAGGAGACGAACTGGAAGCGTCAGCCACAAAGTCGGATATCAGGAGCTGTGGCTGAAATTATCAGAGAACAAACCAGGAGACAAACTGGAAACGTCAGCCACAAAGTCGGATATCGGGAACCGTGGCTGAATTTTTCAGAGAAGGAGCTAAAAACAGGTAAAAAATGTCAGCCGCAAAGACCGATTTTAGGTAATGTGGCTGAATTCCGAGCACCCCCCTTTTTTACAGTTGTTCTAGCCGGCGAGAAAGCCGGAAGGGGTAGGGGCGTGGGGACTGCTGTGCATGGGCCTGGAAAACTGGGCCACAAGGGGAGGGTGGCTTTCTCCTACGCTCTTCGACTTCCCCTTCCCCACAAGAAAGCTGTGTTGAAGGCAAAAAACAAACCCAGCCGAGGAGGCTGGGTTAAGTCCTATTATGTTCAATGTTTGCTCAGCGACTCGTTGATCGCCTTCTCGTTTGCCTTGGAACTGAAGAAGATGATGAGGTAGAGGACCACATAGATGATCAGGAACTGCGGCAGCATGTTTTTCACGATGCTGAGCAGTCCATCGCCGTAGCCGCAGAGGAAGCAGGAACCGACGACGGTGACGAAGGTCAGCGCGAAGTGGATGGCGGTGGCGCCGGGGAGCGGGAGACGGTCGTCATACATGACCGTCGTGTAGATGCCGATGAGGAACGACGTGACGAGCCAGACGACGAGCACTGTCATGGAGGCTCCGGTGGCGCCCGTCAGGAGCAGGGACAGGGTGGTGACGATGGACCCGATGCCGGCGCCCATCAGACCGAAGTGGATATAGTGATACAGTGTTTTCATGGTGTCATCTCCTTACGAATTCTTTGAATGCCTGGAAGTACTTCCGGGAAATGGTGAGGGTCTCGTCGCCGCCCTTCAGCCGGGCGGTGTAGTTGCCACTGAATTCTGCGGCGATGGACCGGACATAGTTGATATTGACGACGGTGTTTTTGTTGATCTGGATGAACCCCTTGCTGCTCAGAGCGGCTGCGAGTTCGTAGAGCTTTTCTTTTGACTCGTACCGGCCGGTGTCTGTGACGGCGTACGTCCTGCCCTGCGAGGCCTCGAAGTAGCGGACGTCCGCCGGGTCGACGAGGAAACTTTCGTCTTCGTTCTGCAGGACCAGCTTTCCGAAGGACGGCGCGTGGTTCAGCGTGGCGAGGACCTGCCGAGCCTCTTTGCTCTCCGTGTCTCCCCGGAGGACGACCTCCAGTTCCTGGTCGGGAATGTGTTCTAACGTGATCTTCAAGCGACCACCTCCTTGCGTTTCTGTCTGCATTATAGCAAGTGTTTCCGGGTTTGACCTGCCTTTCGCGATAAGTGGTCGAAAATCGGCGATAAGTGGTAAAAAGGCAAAGTAAAAACCCCACAGCCAAATGACTGTGGGGTTATAAATGGTGGACCTGAGGAGGATCGAACTCCCGAACCTCACGGATGCGAACCGTGCGCTCTCCCAGCTGAGCTACAGGCCCTCGTCAAAGCAAAGATTACTTGCTTCGCTTATTCTCTTCGAGAAAAAGCTCCGCTTGTAAGCTTTGCTTTTCCTCTCCCCACACCTGCGTACCTCGGCGCGGGGGCCCTTTTGAAGTGCTTGTACATTATAAAAGGTTTTAGGCCTCTCGTCAAGCGAAAACAATGGGTTTCTTTTTCAGATGTTTTTCTTGCAGACGTCGTTCAGGCAGCAGCGCTCGCAGTGTGCCTTGCGGGCGGTGCAGGTGGCACGGCCGTGGAGCACACAGCGGTGGCAGAAGTTGTTGGACT
>JAFTZU010000043.1 GCA_017461005.1 Clostridia bacterium | reverse complement strand
GAACCGGATGTCCTTCTGGCGCAGCAGCGCCACGTTGAGGTCTGTGGAGAAGGGCCCCTGCATCGCCATGATGTTCCGCCCGGGGATGCCCAGCGCCTCACAGGCAGCCAGGTTTTCCGGCGTCGGGAGCACCCGGGGGATGAGCCGCTCCGGGGAAAGCCCCGCGAAACTGCTCAGTTCCTTCGTCCCGGTGGCCAGCAGGATGTTGCCTTCCGTGGATGTCAGTGCTTCTGCCACGTCCGCGGCAGAGCCGTAATAGTGTATGTTCTCGGGCGATATGCCCGCGTCTGTCGTTGTGAGAGTGCGCCGGATCCGGACGTACTTCGTCCCGGTCTTGCCGGTCGCCTCTTTCAGGAGTGCCGTCACTTCCGTCGCATAGGGGTGGGTGGCGTCCACGACGAGGTCGCAGCCGGTCATGAGGGCGCGCATCTCCTCCGGGCCCTTCCGTCCCGTGAGGATGGTGACCCCTTCCACCTGTGCCTGTTCTTCCCGGCCGTAGTCGGTCGCGACACAGACGGTGACGTCGTCACCCATGGCGGCCAGTGCCTCCGAAAGGACCCGTCCTTCCGTGGTGCCGCCGAACAGCAGGATCTTCATGCGTTCCCTCCCGTCAGGTCGTAGCCTCTGGGCGTGACCATCCGGTCGCCCAGGACCGTCGTCTCCACGGTGCCGATGAACACGGTCGTGAACATGTCGACTTCGGTGTCCCGCAGTTCCGCCAGCGTGGTCAGAGTTTTCTCTTCCCCGTCCCGGCCGATGTTGCGGACGAAGCCGCAGACCGTTTCGGGCGATTTACCGTTCGTCAGCAGGATGTCGCAGGCCCTCTGCAGATGGTCTTTTCGTTTCTTCGAAGACGGGTTGTAAAGTGCGATGGAAAAGTCTCCCATCGCGGCCGCCTTCAGCCGGCGCTCGATGAGTTCCCAGGGCGTCAGCAGGTCGGACAGCGAGATGACGCAGAAGTCGTTGCTGAGGGGCGCGCCGAGGACGGCGGCGCCGGACAGGGCAGCCGTGACGCCGGCCACCACGCAGATGTCCACGTCCGGGTACTGTTCCGCCAGTTCCAGAACGGGGCTCGCCATACCGTAGACGCCGGCGTCTCCGCTGCAGACGAGCGCGGTCGTCTGACCGTCATTCGCGCACTGCAGGGCCTGCCGGCAGCGTTCCGTTTCCTGGCGCATGCCGGTCGTCCGGTAGTCCTTGTCCGGGAACAGCGGCTTCACGAGGTCCGTGTAGACCGGGTACCCGTAGATGACGTCGGACGCCTCGAGGGCGTGCATCGCCTCTGCGGTGAAGTATTCTTTTTTCCCGGGGCCGATGCCCACGACATAGAGCCGTTCCATGGTTTACAGTTCCTCCGGTCCGCAGTTCCAGTCGAGGGACAGCGGACGTTCCGCGGCCGCGAGGGTGACCTCGTTGCCGGTGGTTTTTTCTTTGATGAGTGTGCCGCCGGACAGCAGCTTCGCGCTGCGCTCACAGACGTTGTCGACGCCGGTGACGTTGCGGACGAAGAAGCTCGCGGTGAACTCCCCTTCCACTTCCCGCAGCCGGGCGGCCGAGAACGTGATGAGCTGCCAGTCATGGACGGTGCAGAAGGCCAGGAGGCCCGGCTCGTCCTTTTTGATGTCGATGCTGCCCACCGCGTCGATCGACTCCTCGAGCAGGTCCAGTTCACCGAGGATCTGGGTCAGGAGCAGTTCGAAGTTCACAGGGAGCACGTTGCGCTTGCACCCGGCGCCGAGCACGATGTTCCGCGGGACCGCCAGCAGTGCTTCGGGGTAGAGTTTCGCGGCATCCCGCCGGTTCGTGATGAGGATGTCCGGCTTCTGTTTCAGCGGCCGCAGTTCCCCTTCGAGGGTCCGGTGGAGCTCCTCCACTTCGATGCCCTTGGGCGATGTACCGGCAATGGGCCACTCCGTCGCGACCTTCACGGTCTCGCCGGCGAGGAGCGACGCCGAGATATGTTTGATGCGTTCCGTGTTTTTGATGACGAGCCCCTGTTTCCGGGTCCACTCGTCGATGGCGAAGACGTTGTTCACGTCCGTGGCCGTCGTGATGACCGGGGTGGCGCCGATGCGTTCCGCGATGGCGCGGGCGAGGTCGTTCGCGCCGCCCAGGTGGCCGGACAGGATGGGGATGGCATAGGAGCCGCCCTCATCGACGACCACGACGGCGGGGTCCGTCACCTTGCTCTGCACGAAGGGCGCGATGGCCCGGACCGCGATGCCGGCCGCGCCGACGAACACGAGGGCGTCGGACTGGTCGAACATCTGGGTCGTCCACTCCGAGAGGCCGAGCGGTTCGTTGCAGCGGGCGACGGTCATCGTGAGCCGCGGCGCGCCGTTCGACAGCTTCGGCGGACGTTCCGTGAAGGTGGTATGGATGCGTTCGGCCAGGGCGTGGCCTCTGGCGGTGAACGAGAGAATGTCGAT
>JAFTZU010000042.1 GCA_017461005.1 Clostridia bacterium | reverse complement strand
CCGATCGTTTCGGAAGACGGCACCCAGTACACCATCAACCTGAAGACCTGGCAGAAATGGTCCAATGGCGACCCGCTGACCGCGGAAGACTTCGTCTACTCCTGGAAGCGCGCGGCCGACCCGAACACCGCTTCTGACTACGGCTACCTGTTCGACGTCTTCAAGAAAGACGACAACGGCGAGATCATGGTCCAGAACAACGGCTACGACCAGCTTCAGTTCACCCTGAACGCTCCGTGCCCGTACATGATGAACCTGCTCGCGTTCCCGGTCTACATGCCCGTCCATAAAGCTTCTGTCGAAGCGGCTGCCGACTGGCAGACCAACCCCGGCGCATGGACTTCCGAAGCCGGTTTTGTCTCCAACGGCGCTTACACGCTGAAAGAGTGGAAACACAACGAGTCCATGGTCTACGTCAAAAACCCGAACTACTATGACGCGGCGAACGTCTCCGTCGACGAGCTCCACTTCATGCTGAGCGCCGACGACACCGCCATCCTCGCGGCTTACAAGGCAGGCAACCTCGACTATGCGGACACCGTCCCGAACGGCGAGATCCCGACCCTCAAAAACTGGCCCGACTTCCACGTCATCGACAACCTTGGCACCTATTATGTCGGCTTCAACGTCAAGTCCGACATGTTCAAGGGCAAGACCCCTGACCAGGCCAACAAGATGAGACGTGCGCTTGCACTCCTCGTCAATCGCCAGTACATCATCGACACCATCGGCCAGACCCAGCAGGAGCCGGCAACGTCCTTCATCCCCACCGGTATGAGCGACAGCCACGGCGGCAAGTTCAAGGCCAATGACGATGCTTACACCTACAAAGATCAGGCGTCCTGCGGTTACTACGGCGTCGACGTCAACAAGGAAGAAGCCATCAACCTTCTGAAGGAAGCCGGCTACGAGTTCGACGACAACGGCAAGCTCTCCGCGAGCACCCCGATCCACATCAACTACCTGACCAACGAAGGCACCGGCCATGAAGGCGTCGCACAGGCCCTTCAGCAGGACTTCGCCCAGATCGGTATCACGATGGACATCTCCGTCGAAGACTGGCAGACCTTCCTGAACGACCGTAAGTCCGGCAACTTCGACGTTGCCCGTGAAGGCTGGCTCGCCGACTACGACGACCCGATCAACATGCTCGAAATGTTCACCTCCGACTCCGGTAACAACGACATGCAGCTCGGTAAATAAGCATAATAAAAAGGCTCCCCGCGGGGAGCCTTTTCTTTTTCGTATTACAGGCCTGCTTTGGTAGCGCCATACTCGGCCTGGTCGTTGGTAAAGCCTTCAAAGATGAGCTGGTCGACCATGTCCTGGTGGTTGAAGGACGTGAGTTTCAGGTACTCTTCGGCTTTCTTGTAAGCCTGTTCGTTCCAGTCGGCACCGGTGTGGTCGGCGGCCCAGGCGGCGTCGTTGGTATCATGACCGTCTGCGACGAGCTGAGCGATGAGCCAGTCTCTGGAGAACGCCATCTGGTTGATGTAGTCGACCGCTTCTGCCAGGGCATCCTGCTGCTTCTCGGTGCCTTCCGCGTATTCCTGGCCCTGAGGGGCGGATGCAGCGGAGGTCTGCGTCTGAGCAGTCACGGTGCCGTCCTGAGAGTCGGAAGCGTTCTGAGCGGCCTGAGGAGCACTCTGGGACGCGACCGGGTTGGCGACATCTACCTTGCCTTCGTTGACCTTGTAGGTCGTGCCGTTGACGACGACATAACCGGTGTATGTGAAGTCTACCAGACCGTCCTTGATGAACCAGGTGCCGAGCTTGTTGGAGGCGATGCCGTTATAACTCGGGACGATGGAGCCGTACTGGTAAACGCCCCAGCCTTTGATGCCTTCGATGACTTCCGCGTCTTCCGGAAGTGTGAAGTCTCTGGCTTCGACCTGCGGCCCATCCAGTTTCGTCTCAGCGACAGCGGTCGTCTTCGTGACGTCCTCGTCGAGGAACTGTCCCGGCATATGTCCGGTCTTGAAAAGGATGCCGATGATGAGTGCTGCCAGCAACAGGGCGGCGATCAGCCAGAACCACCAGCGTTTATAGAACGGCCGGTCTTTCTCGTAGTCCGCGTAGGTGCGGTCGAAGTCGTCGTTGACGGCGTCTTCGATCTCCCGTTCTCTGGCGGCCCAGTCCACTTCCTCTTTCGGAGCCGGAGCCTCGTATTCGAACTCTCCGTTCTCCTGGACGTATTCCTGTGCGCCTTTATGAAACTCGACAGCGGTCCACTCTTTGACCTCTTCCGTGACGTTGTCGAGGACTTCTGTGTCGCTGTGGTTGTCGTGGAATCTAAGTTTCGGCATTTGAATGCTCCTTTAAATAACAAGATGTCGTTCTCATTTAGTTTAAAATAATAAACGGGTTCTGTAAAGCAGTTTACGCGCGATTAACCAAAAGAAAAAGCCCGGGTCATCCAGACTCGGGCTTGGAAAGATCGATCAAAAGATCACTTATTCTTTTTCCTTAGTGAAGTAGACAGCGCCCATCATCAGAGCAGCCACAGCGGCAAGGCCGATCCAGAGCGTAAGGTGGCTCGGGTCGCCGGTGTTGGCAGACTTAGCTCTTACCGTAGTTCTGGTTGTAACAGTCCGGTAAGTTGTTCTGGTCGTGGTCCGAGTCGTGCTGGTGGTCGTCGCGTTGGTTTTGAACTCGAAGAAGGAGTCAGCACCTTCGACTTCCGTGGTCTCGTTCAGAGCCTTGCCCAGGAACAGGTAGTAGGTCGTGGAAGCGCCCAGGTTGGACTGGGGCAGCGGGACCGTGAAGGTGACGACATTTTTGTTG
>JAFTZU010000041.1 GCA_017461005.1 Clostridia bacterium | reverse complement strand
GGCTCTCTTCAGTTTCTCCTCAGCATCGGCTCTCGTCAGACGGCGGGCCTTGCCCATACGGATGCAGCTCTCAGCATACTCACCGAGGTTGATGCACCATTCGCCTTCGAGGTCGGCGGTGCCTTCGCCGCACATGACGCGGAGTTTGCGGCATTCACAGGGAGCGACGCCGATGCTCTCGCCGGCCCAGTCGAGCCAGTAGGAGATCTCTTCCCAGTCGACCTTGCGGGTCTCGTTCTCGATCGCCTTTTCGACGGGGATGGCACGCATGAGCGCGACGCCCATGTAACCGCCCCAGGTGATCTTCTTCTGAAGGTCGAGGACGTAGTTCAGGAATGCGGGAGCGGTCTCGGGGTACTTGTCCGTCCGTTCCTTCGTCATGACGGTGGATTCCATGGAACCGGGTGCGAAGACCGGCAGCTGGCACTTGTCCTCTTCGCCGGGTTTGTTGCAGTATTCGAGCAGTCCGATGTAGCAGAGGTCATAGACCATCTGCGCCGTGTCTTCGATGCTCATGTTTTCTTCCGCGGCCAGTTCCGGAATGGTGTAAGCGTGCCGGTGTTTCATCTTCAGCGCGAAGTCGACCTGCGCGTCGGAGAGCTGGCGGTTGAAGAAGATGTACTCCCAGGAATTCTCATCCGGGACCGGGTTGAACATGTTGATGTGCCGGACCAGTTTGATGAGGTTTTTTCGGGGCGCCTGCCCTTTGGTTTCCTCCCAGTAGGGCTCCAGACATTTTTTCTCACCATCGGTGAGCGTGTGTGGTGTACGGAACATAAATTACCTCCCAAAAACATTGTTAAAACCATAACTATATGCCATAAACATTTTATCAAACAGGGGGCGATGTACGGAAGAAGCCCACACGCGACACAATTGACACACTGTCTCAATATGATACAATATAACTGTAATGTCTCAAGTAATCCGTTACTAATAAAGGGAGGTTCGTCAATATGCCCGAACGGACTCGACTGACCATTTTACACGCCTTCGACCGCCTCGTGGAACGGGTCGGTTTTTCAAAGATCACGGTCTCCATGCTCGTGAAGGAGGCCGGCGTCTCCCGTGCCACCTTCTACCGGTACTTCACCGACAAGTACGACGTCATGAACTACAACTATAAACAGATGGTGGACACGGCCTTCACGCCGGAGCGCATCGACACCCTCGAGGACCTCTTCCTCATCTTCTACCAGATGGGCCGCACCTACTGGCAACCCCTCGTCCGCATGTTCGACTCCACCGGCATCAACTCCCTCTCCCACTTCATCGCCGACTACAGCTATGAAGCCGCAAAGGGGATCGTGGAAGCGAACCGAAAAAAACCGCTCACAGAAGTCGAGAAGCTGAAGCTTCGTGTCTTCTGCGGCGGTTGCAGTTACATGTATGAAGATTGGATCCGGGGCCGGTACGACATGTCTCCGGAGGAGGCTGCCCATGCCCTTTACATGACGGTCCCCGAAGAGTTCCAGGGATACCTCTGGGCAACGGACGAGCCGTCGGACTAAGGCAGCCGGTCGAGGTCCACGGCTCCGTCGATACCGGGCACACGGCCCGTTTTGGAATATTGCCAGTAATCGTACGCTCCGCTGTATGCGGGGCGTTCGTTGTTCGTGTACTCCGCGAGCCAGATGGCGATGCCGGCCTCCTTCAGGGCAGCGGCGTCCAGCCGGTCGTTCAGGTACCAGCGGTTCGCGTAGACGCCAGGGGTGTATCCCTTGTCCGCGATGACTTCGGCAAAGGCGAGGGCGATCGACGTCCTCTGTTCTTTCGTCAGCCCGTCAGCACGGCCCTTTCCTTCCGTACCGGTGTCCTCGATATCGAGGAAGACCGGAAGCTTCAGATTGGCGCCGGAGAGGCTTTTCAGCACGGCTTCCGCCTCTTCCCTCGCCTCGTCCTCATTGATAGCCTGAGAGTAGAAGTAGACGCCCCGGTCTACATGGTGGAACCAGGCCCGTCTCATGTTCCGTTTGAACTGCTGGTCCTGGTAGATCTCCCCGGTGCGCGAGGTGCGGACCCCGGCCCGGATGACTGCGAACTGGACACCGTTTTCGGCGACCTCGTTCCACCGGACGGTCCCGTTGTGGGACGACACGTCGATGCCGTAGGTGTTGCCGGGATTGTCGACTCTCATGAACGGGATCGCGATCACAAGGACGACGACCGCGATCACAAGGAACTGCAGTCCGCCTTTGATGAGTGTCTGATTCTGTTTCCAGAACTTTTTTGCCTTCTTTTGAAAAGAGCCGCCCCGGCCCCGTTTTCGGCCCATTATTTGATGTTCTCGGGGTAGACGCCGTTCGCGACGAGGTCTTTGAACGCGTCCTTGACGGTGGGGATGTCTTCTTTGTAGGTCATGCCGAACCACTTGTCGGTCGTCGGAAGGACGACGCAGTCGGCTTTCCCCTCTTTGATGAGGTCGCCGATGATGACCGGGATGAGGAATTCGGCTTTCAGGTCCCCTTCGGGGATGTTCTTCAGGAATTCCGGGAACCGCTCTTCGAGGACCCCGATGAAGTCGGCCGGAAGGCCCCACATGTTCATGGAGACCGGCGTCTCGTCATCGTACCAGGTGATGTCGTCGCCCTCGCGGACCGCGGCACGGCCCTCGAGTCTCTCGATGTTGTGGGTCTCGACGATGTCGGTCAGAAGACCGTTCTCTTCCTTGCAGACACCGCGGGTGACGGTGCCGTTGTCGGAGAGGGTGTTCTTCAGCTGGAAGCCCGCCATGCAGAGGTGCTGGACCCCGTTCTCGACGGTGGCTTTCCCTTTCTGCAGGAAGTCGTGGATCTGGACGAAGGCTTCCTTGCCGTAGTAGTCATCGGCATTGATGATGGCGAAGGGCTCGTTCACGAGGCCGCGGCAGGCCAGGACCGCCTGACCGGTGCCCCAGGGCTTGGTCCGCTCGCCGGCGGTGAAGCCTTCGGGCAGATCGTTCAGATCCTGATAGGCGTAAGCGACTTCGATCTTCTGCTCGGTGCGGTCGCCGATGATCTCCCGGAAGTCCTTGTCGAGGTCTTTCCGGATGACGAAAACGATCTTGTTGAATCCGGCTTCGATGGCATCGTGGATGGAGTAGTCGATGATCAGCTCGCCGCTGGGGCCGACCGCCTCCATCTGTTTGATCCCGGTCCCGAAGCGGCTGCCGATGCCGGCGGCCATGATGACCAGTGTCGTTTTCATGCTGTTCTCCTTATGTTTGATGGCCTCTGCCACGTTGGCGATCGCAGCCGCCTCCTGTGCCTTGGCCTCTTTTTTCTTTTTCTTCTTTTTCTTGAGTTCCTTCTCGTACCGGGCGACGGCTTCCTCGATGGGTCCGTCGTACTTGACGGTGCCCTTCTGGATGAAGATGCCCCGTTCGCAGAACTGCTTCGCCGTGTTGGCGTTATGGGTGACCAGCAGCAGCGTGACATTGTCGTCGGCGATGAGCTGACGGACCTTCTCGAGACATTTTTCCTTGAAGGACTTATCGCCCACGGAAAGGGCCTCATCGACGATGAGGATCTCGGGATGGACGTTGGCGTTGATCGCGAACCCGAGGCGGGCTTTCATACCGCTCGAGTAGGAACGGACCGGCTGGTCCATGTACTCGCCGATGTCGGCGAATTCGACGATGTCCGGCTCCAGCCGTTTGATCTCTTCCGGAGGAAGGCCGAGGGTCGTACCGCGGAGGTAGATGTTCTCCCGTCCGGTCATCTCCCCTTCGAAGCCCGCGGTCAGCTCGAGCAGCGCGGAGACGCGGCCGTTGACCGTGATCTCGCCTTCGGTCGGGAAGCAGACGCCGGTGATCATTTTGAGGACGGTCGACTTGCCGGCGCCGTTGCTGCCGACGAGGGCGACGGCCTCACCCGGCATGACCGAGAAGCTCATGTCGTTGACGGCGTCTTTCGTCTTGATGTTGAGGTTTTTGAAGAATACGCTCGCCAGTCTCTGACGGTTGCCCGAGTAGAGCTTGTAGCGTTTCGATACGTTCTTGAATTCGATGATGGGTTCCATCGTTTTTTCTGCCATGATAGATCGCGCCTCCTTACAGTACGTCCGGCATGTCCTTGCGCAGGCTCTTGTAGGACCAGAGGCCGAGCAGGAACATGATGAGGAGTTCGCCGAGGAAGATGGCGAGACGGATGGGGTGTTCCCAGAACCACGCTTCGCTCATGAAGGCTTCCCGGAACCCCTTGACGAGATAGGCGATCGGGTTGAGTTTCAGGATGGTGGCGATGGTCTGGTTCTCGAGGTCGTCGATATCGAAGAAGATACCGGAGATCCAGAGGAAGGCGAACACGATCGATTTGATCAGGTTCGAGAAGTCCGCGCTGATGGCTGCGATGGGCGCCGCGAACAGCGACCAGGACGTGAAGAAGGCATAGGCCAGGAACAGGTACAGCAGGATCTGCAGGTGGTACAGAGTCGGCGGATGTCCCATGATGAGGGAGATCACATAGACGACCACCAGCAGGACCGCCTCGACGAACAGGTTCGACAGACTGACGAACGTCGGGATGGTCGAGACCGGGTAGTGGATCTTGGTGATGAGGTAGCGGTACTTCCGCATACACTCTGTGCCGCGATGCAACATGTCGCTGCAGTAGAACCAGGGCACCATGCCGAAGATGAGCCACAGGAAATAGATATAGTCGCCGTGGGGCTTGCCGTGGCGAAGACCCATCGACATGGCAAACCAGTAGATGAAGATGGTGATGACCGGTTTGATGACCGCCCAGGACCAGCCGAGGGCGGAGCCGCGGTAGGTGCGGACGAGGTCGGTCTTGGCCATCTTCAGCGTCTGTTTATGATAGTCGATATGCTCGTGATAGATTTCCGATAAAACGCTCATAGGACCTCCGGAAAGATTTATTCAATATATTTTACCATTGATGCCCTTTCTTTACAAACCAAGAGTTTTGACCGCCTTTAGGTTATTTTTAGTTACTCCTCCTATACTGTAGATGTCCGATGAGGGAAACGAGCCAACCCCCTCGGAGGATTTCTCATTTTTCATTCATTTTCTCCTATTCATGAAGGAACAGCCCGAAGGTCCCCCGCCTTCGGGCTGATTCCGTTTTTCGTACTAGTACAGTCAAAAACCAATGTAACGATTTGTTTACTATTCACAAATATGCAGATTTTACAAAATAGTTCGTTAAGTTTAAGACTTCCTAAAGGTTCGCCCTATAATATGAAGTCAATCCAAAGGGAACCAGTCACTCCCTTAATTGGATTAGGGTTTATCCACACCCTACTCACTTTTTCATTTCATTTTCTCCTATTTAAGGCAGCCCGGATGTTCCCCCATCCGGGCTGAACCCTTTTCAGTCGTTCTTGGCGGGTCTAGAACCGAAGGGCCGACGAGCCGCCTAGCACGACGAACGCAAGGGCAGTCCAACGGCAGCGAGCCGAAGGCGACGCTGGCTTGGCTCTGCCTACTGCGAAAACCTCAGAAATAAAAAAAGAGACCTCGTGAGAGGTCTCTTTTTTAGTTCTGGAAATATTCGAGGAACGGCGTGACGTCGGTCCGTTCGATCTTCGAGCGGCTCTTCCCTGCCACCGCGGCGGCTGCCACGAAGGCGGGCGGGTTCGCAAGGTACAGCTTCGCGCTGGTCGCGACTTTCGGGTCGTTACAGGACGCGAGGAGTTTCATCTTCTCCCGCATGCCCGCCGCCTTGCCGAAGGCCAGCGCATCCTTCATGGAGAAGGCCAGACAGGCCTGCCACATGACGGACCACCAGATGCGGGGCAGGACGTAGTTCTCGTACATCGCCGCAAAGCCCGGGGCTTCGTACTTGATGGTCGGAATGAGTCCTTCGAGAAGCTCGATGCAGGTGATGCGCTCCAGCTTGAATTTTGCGACCGCGGACCCCTCCTGGAGGAGGTAGAAGTAGAGCCGGTCGGCAGTCATGCGGATCTTCTTCGCGCGGGCCGTGACCCGGAACAGATAGTCGTAGTCTTCGTAGTAGGGATAGCCCTCCGTGAACCGGAAGCCGTTCTCCTTCACGAACGCGGCGTCGAGGAACATGTTGTAGACGCCGTATTTCGTCGGGTCGGAGCCGATCTTCTTCAGCATGTTTTCCGACGTCATCGAGATGCTGCCGGAGAACTTGCCGATGCCCTCGAAGGGGCCTTCGGGGCCCACCCGCTCCGAGCGGGAGAAGAACAGTTCGAAGTCGGTCCCGGCGTCGACCAGTTCCTGCAGGACGGTCGTGTATTCCGGCACCACCCGGTCGTCCACGTCGACGAACGAGATGTACTGTCCCCGGACCCGGTCGAGGCCCGCGTTACGGGCCGCGGAGACGCCCTTCGGCTCGAGTTCCACCACGGTGATGGGGAAACTCTCGGAACGGGCATACGAGTGCAGCAGGGACAAAGAGGAGTCCTCCGAGCCGTCATCGACGAAGATGAGCTCGAAGTTCTGTGTCTTCTGGGCACGGAACACATCGATCATGGTGCCGATGAATCGCTCCCCGTTATAGACCGGGATGACCACTGACAAGAGCGGTGCAGTCGTGGATTCCATGGACGTTCCTCCTCAGCGGTGGGCTTTCAGGGTGGCGAACAGCTTCGTGTTGCCGGATTTGACATAGGAGATGACGTTGCTCTCGAGGTACGTGAGCAGCGTGCTGCGCAGTTTGAACGGGATGAGCATGACCTTCATGTAGCTTGAGCGGGGCTGCGCGTTTTTGACGGCGGCCTTTGCCCGGGGCGTCGTGATGTACTGACGGATCTCCTTCAGTTTGGCCCGGCGGGGCAGGTCGCAGTTCTTATTGGTCAGGTTCTCGACACAGCCGACGAGGCGCTCGATGTACCGGCGGTCAAGGAACTCCTGTACCTCCGGAGACGAGACGTTCCAGTAGGCATAGAGGTCCTTCATCCAGCCGTCTTCCTCTTCCCGCTTTTCGTACATGTCGCCCCGGTAGCGGGCCGTCTCGGACTCTTCGCGTTTTCGGATGAAGTGGTAGTACTTTTCAGAGGTGACCGCCACTTTTTCGATGTCCCGGACAACACTCAGGTTGAAGGGGAAATCGTCCCAGAAGGTCTGGGGGAAGTACAGCTGGTTGTCTTTGATGTAGGAGGCCAGGAACAGCTTGTTCCAGGGCGTGTATAAGAGGTTCTGGTCGAAGAGCTCGTGGGCGTGTTCCCGGAACTCTCTCTGGGTGGCGAACACCCGGGACGGGACTTCCTGGCTCTGCGTGAACTTCTCGGTGTCGGAATAGTAGGTGTCGATGTAGAAGCCGGCGACGACGAGCTGAGACCCGTTCTCTTCGGCGATAGACACCATGTCGGAGAGCATGGTCTTCTCGGCCCAGTCATCGGCGTCACAGAAGTAGAGGTACTTGCCCTCCGCCTGATCGATGGCGACGTTGCGGGCACTGGGGGCTCCCCCGTTCTCCTTGTGGATAACATGGATGCGGGGATCTTTCGCGGCGTAGGAGTCGCAGACTTCTCCGCTGCGGTCCTTCGAGCCGTCATCGACGCAGAACAGTTCCCAGTCCTGCAGGGTCTGGGCCTGGATGCTCTCGATGGCACCGCCCACATAGTCCTCGACGCCGTAGACCGGCATGATGACACTGACTGTTACCTTTGCCATGGGGTCTCCTCCAACTTCGTTTCGTTCTCGGCTCAGTAGAGCTCCGTTGCCGCCAGTTTCAGGGCCGCCGCAACGGTGTCGTCCATATCGTAGTACCGGTACTCGGCGAGACGGCCGCCAAAGAGGACGCCTTCCTTCTGCGCAAGTTCCGCATACTGGTGGTACAGAGTCGTGTTCCGTTCGTCATTGACGGGGTAGTAGGGCTCCATGCCCTCTTCCCACGCCGTCGGGTATTCGCGGGTGACGACGGTCTTCGGCTGGGTCCCGAAGTTGAAATGCTTGTGTTCGATGATGCGGGTGTAAGGGGTCTCCCGGTCCGTATAGTTGACGACCGCGACGCCCTGGTGGTTCTCCTCGTCGAGGACTTCCGTCTCGAACTTCAGGCTGCGGTACTCGAGCTTACCGAGCTGATAGCCGAAGTACTCATCGATGGGGCCGGTGTAGACACAGTTGTCCGCCATGCCGAGCCACTTCTCTTTATCGTCGAGGAAGTTGGTGTTCAGGACGACATCGGCGCCGTCCAGCATCCGCTCGACCATGGTGGTGTACCCTTCGCAGGGGATGCCCTGGTAGCGGTCGTTGAAATAGTTGTTGTCGTACGTGAAGCGGACCGGCAGGCGCTTGATGATGAAGGCCGGCAGTTCGGTGCAGTCTCTGCCCCACTGCTTCTCGGTGTAACCCTTGACGAGTTTCGTGTAGACCGTGCGGCCGACGAGGCTGATGGCCTGCTCTTCGAGGTTCTGCGGTTCCCCGGTGATCTCCGCTCTCTCCTTGTCCAGCACTTCCATGGCCTCGGCGGGCGTGGAGATGTTGAACATCTTGGAGAAGGTATTCATGTTGAAGGGCATGTTGTACATCTCGCCCTTGTAGTTGGCGACGGGAGAGTTGACGAAGTTGTTGAACTCCGCGAACTTGTCCACATAGTTCCAGATATTCTTGTCGGAAGTGTGGAAGATGTGTGCGCCATACTTGTGGACGTCGATGCCCTCGACCTCTTCCGTGTAGATGTTACCGGCGATGTGGTCCCGTTTCTCGAGAACGAGGACCGTGAACCCGGCCTTCACTGCTTCGTGGGCGAACACGGCCCCGAACAGACCGGCGCCGACCACCAGATAATCGTAATGCTTTCTCATGATGACTCTCCGTTATCCTTTATTTCTTTGCCCGGGCTTCCGCCTTGCGGGCTTCTTTTTCTTCTTTGTCGAGTTCCCCGGGGATGCGGATGAAGATCCGGAAATCGTTGTTGCAGTAGGGGCAATGGATGTCCTTCGGACCTTTGCGGCGCTTCACGCGAAGCACTTTCCGGCAGGCCGGGCACTTTTTGTACACATGGGTCTTCCGGTCTTTCCAGCGCATGCCGTTCAGTTTGTGCTGACGGACGATGGCCGCCGCGGCATCGGTGAAGAACCGGCACTCCTTCTGCCGTTTTTCCAGGTTTCGGGACAGGGCCCGGAACAGGAACAGGACGACGAGCAGGAACGCGAAGACCAGCGGCAGGTAGCTGTTGGCCAGGATGCTGACCGCAATGAGTGCCACGTCCACCGCGATGATGATGTAGTTCCACATGTCGAGGCCGTTACGGCCCGCAAACAGGTTGTTGATCTTTTCTTTCAAAGTCGATCCTATCCTTTCAGACGAATTCTACTTCATAGGTGCCGTTCCCGGTTTCCAGAGAGACGGACTGGGAGTTCCCGCCGGACTGGCTGCCGCCGTTCTGCGGGTCCTGGAAATAGTAATAGTACTCGCTGCCGCCGGAGTTCTGTCCGTCGTACTGCTCGTACGGCTGGGAATAGTAATAATAGCCGGTCCCGCAGGTGTTGAGCAGGAGGCTGAACAGACCGAGGACGATCTGGATGCCGATGAACCAGGCAAGGAACCGGAAGCACCCGAAGCCGCTCGAACGGCGGACGGTCTGCTGACGGCGGTTGCCGTAGGGGCTGTACGGGCCGTAATACTGCTGCTGGCGGTACTGCTGATACTGCTGGTATTGCTGCTGTTGCTGCTGACGGCGGGCCTGCTCCTGGGCCGCGGCGTACCACTGCCAGAACTCCCGGAACGGGTCTTCCTGACTCTGGCCGCCGGTCCCGCCATAGGCGGACGAGCCGGTCGTGTATGTGGGTTGGGCACCGCCCCGGCGGATGCTGTCGTACGCTTCATTGATCTCGCTCATTCTGCGTGCGGCCTCTTCATCGCCCGGGTTGAGGTCTGGGTGGTACTTTTTGGCGAGGGCGCGGTACGCCTTCGTGACCTCTTCTTCGCTGGCGCCCCGCGGGACGCCGAGGACCTCATAGGGATCTCTCATAGGGGCTCTACCATTCCTTTCGAATTAATAGACCTGTCAAAGTATTATTATAGTAGAAATAGTACTTTAAAGAAAGCTAAAAATCCCGGCCAAAGGCCGGGATTTCCTTCTGTAATGCAGTTTGTCAGCGGTTATACGCGTCCATTGCCCCAGCTGATGACATAGATGGTGACGTTGCGCTTGCCCCACTGGGTGCATTCGCCGTAGCTGTCCATGTAGAGGTCGACCAGTGTGCCGGAGCCGTTCGTGACGAATCCGCCGGTGTCGGCCGCGGTGCAGTAACCGTAGACCGTGCCGTCGTCGGCGACGATGTACAGTTTGGAGCCATAGGGGATCTGCTTCGGGTTGACTGCGACGAGGCCGCGTCTTGCCACCGCGCCGGAGGCGGTCTTCGCGCCGGCTTTGGCGGTGTAGGCGGTCGCGGGACCGTGGAACGTCTTGATGTAACTCGTCGGAGCGCCGCTGCCCTGGATGTTGGAGACGACCTTGGCCGCACCGCGGGTACCGACGACCACGACTTTGTCGACGGCCTTGACGTGGACGACTTCGCCGACCTTCTTCGACGAGACGACTTTGCCGTTGACGACCTTGTCTTCGTAGGTGACGGTCTTGGAACCGTCTCTTCCCTGGCGGGCCACACGCTTGGTGCCTTCGGCCAGAACGCCGGACTGTTTCGTCTGGGTACTGTACTTGATGACCTTCTCGACCTCACGGGTCTCATAGGAGACACGCTTGACCACGACTTTGCTGCCGGGTTTCAGGGTCTTGGAGAGGCCGGGCTTGACGACATCGTACTCGCCCAGTTTGATGTTGGCGCGCTTCAGGACGTCGCTCACCGTACCGGCGGCATAGTCCACGGAGCGTTTCACTCCGCCCACCACGAGCTGGATCTTGTAGCTGCGGAGGACGTTGATCTTCATATTCTTTTTGAGGAGAGTGTCCGGGTCGAGGTCCGTGGTGTCGGCCCCTTCCATGTCGATCCCCGCCTTTTCAACGGCATCGGCCACCGTACCGGCGGCTTTGACACTGACCAGTTTCTTGCCCTTTTCGTAGAACGTGACCGGGACGGCACGATACACGATGATCGCGTTGCCGTCTTCCGCGTCAGACCCGACATGGAACGAGGACGCATCGACGAGGTCGTCTTCCCCGACCGTGATGCCGGTCTGGGCCACGATGGCATCGGGGTTTCGGGACGAGGTCTTCACCGGGATGGCCTGACCGTCGGCGAACACGTTGACCGTGAACGTCGTCGTTGCGTAACCGACCATGGCGGCACAGCAGGCAGCGACCATGATGGCGACCGCTGCGACCCGGCTGGTGAGCAGGGTGAGGAATTTCCGGCTGTCCTGGTGACTCATCGAAGCCCCCCTTTCTACCTTGACGCGGAGCAGTATATCCACAAATTGAAATAAAGTCAAATTGCTACGATTTCAATTTTTGTGCACTTTGCACAGGAAGCTCGCACTTTTTTGGCGACAAGTGTCAAAATCGAGTAGTTCGATTGGATACAATCGGTAAATCTTTGTGCAAAATCCAAAAAATTGTGGTCGAAGCGATTTTCGACCACAATTTTGGTGTTATTTCTACTAGAAAGTATTCTGTTTTTCTGTGAAAGTAATACAAAAACTTCAGTTCTTCGCCAGTTCGACCGAGCGGTCATAGGCGGCCTTCAAGGCCTTCTCCACGACGCCGTCGAGGTCGGACTCCCAGAGGGACTTCACGCCCTCGATGGTGGTGCCGCCGGGGCTGCAGACCGCGATGCGCAGGTCTTCGAGGCTCTTCTCCGACACTTCGGAGAGGAGTGCCGAGCCGCGGCAGGTCGCCTTCGCGAGGATGGCGGCGGTCTCGTAGTCGAGGCCCAGTTTCTCGCCGGCCTTCGCCATGGCGTCGATATACATATAGACATAGGCGGGGCCGCATCCGGAGATGGTCATGCCCACATCGATGAGCTCTTCCTTTTCCAGCGGGACCAGGACACCGGCCGCGGAGAAATCCTCGAGGAACGCTTCGAAGGCCTCATCGGAGACCTTGTCGTTGCGGACGATGAGCAGGACGCCGGCGCCTACAGAGACGGGCGTGTTCGGCATGATGCGGATGACCGGGTACTCTCCCCCGGCGAGGTCGAGGACGGTCTGCATCGGGGTGCCCGCCGCCATGGTGACGATGGTCATGCCCTCGTTGGAGGCAAAGGCCTCTTTGAGGGGCGGCAGGACCGTCGGGAGGACCTGGGGCTTGACCGCCAGGACGACATAGTCCGCCGTTTTGGCGATGGACTCGTTATCGGAGGGGACGATCCCCTTTTCGTCTTTCAGTGCTTCCAGCTTCTCTGCGGTGGGGTCCGAGACGAAGA
Organism: Clostridia bacterium; assembly: GCA_017461005.1. Taxonomy (GTDB): domain Bacteria; phylum Bacillota; class Clostridia; order Oscillospirales; family Acutalibacteraceae; genus RUG420. The sequence continues at coordinate 29,380 of JAFTZU010000041.1, read as the reverse complement.
CGTTCTTCCCGTCCTGCTTCTGGACCAGGGCGCTGACCAGGGCGGAGCCCATGTTCCCGGCGCCGATGAAGCCGTACGTTCTGGTCTGTTCCATAGGTATGATGCTCCTGTCTTATTCGCGGATCTCGCCGTCACCGCGGATGATGTACTTCCAGGTCGTCAGCTCCTCGAGACCCATCGGGCCGCGGGCATGGAGTTTCTGGGTCGAGATGCCCATCTCGCAGCCGAGGCCGAATTCACCGCCGTCGGTGAAGCGGGTGGAGACATTGACATAGACCGCGGCGCTGTCGACGCGATTCACGAACTGTTCCGCGTTGCGTTCCGACCCGGTGACGATGGCCTCACTGTGGCCGGTGGAGTGCTCCGCGATGTGGCGGATGGCCTCGTCGAGGCTGTCGACGACTTTGATGGACAGGATGTAGTCGTTGTACTCCGTGTCGAAGTCCATGGGACCGGCGGGCGTGCCGGGGATGATGGCGGCGGCCTTCGGGTCGAGGCGGAGCTCGACGGGGACCTGACCCTCCTTTTCCCGGATGTCGACGAGACGGGTCTTGATCATCGGGAGGAACTCCTCCGCGACATCTTTATGGACGAGCAGGACCTCTTCCGCGTTGCAGACGGAGGGTCTCTGGGTCTTGGCGTTGTTGACGATGTTCACGGCCTTCGGCAGGTCCGCGCAGTTGTCGACGTAGACGTGGCAGATGCCGCTGCCGGTCTGGATGCAGGGGACTTTGGCGTTCTCCGTGATCCGTTTGATGAGGCCGGCGCCGCCCCGCGGGATGAGGAGGTCGACGAGGCCGACGGCGGTCATGAGCTCGTTGGCGCTGTCGTGGGTCAGGTCGGAGACGAGACCGACGGCGTCCTCATTGATGCCGCATTTGACGAGGGCTTCCTTCATGGCCGTCACGACCGCGAAGGAGGAACGGTAGCTCTCCTTGCCGCCGCGCAGGACGCAGGCGTTGCCGCTCTTGAACGCGAGGGCAAAGGCGTCGGACGTGACGTTGGGACGGCTCTCATAGATGATGGCGACGACGCCGAGGGGCGCGTGCACCTGCTGGATGAGCATGCCGGCCGGGTGCTTGTACTCCCGTACGACTTTGCCGACAGGGTCCGGCAGGTCGATGAGGGCACGGATGCCGTCGGCCATGCCGCGGACCCGGTCTTCCGTCAGTTTGAGACGGTCGAGCATGACGTCCGGGATGTTGCCGGTGGCAGCGGCGATGTCCTCGTCGTTGGCGGCCAGGATGTCGGCCATATGGGCTTCGAGCGCGTCGGCGATGAGGCCGAGGGCGTCGTTTTTCTGTGCTGTGGTAAGGGCAGCCACGTCTTCCGCGGCCACTCTCGCTTTTTTACAAAGGATGATGGTAGAACTGTCTGCCATTGCGAGTCCCTCCGATCAGTGTTTTCCCAGGAAACGGGTCCCGGTATAGTCATTGCCCTCGACGATGTCGTAGAGCATATTGGGTTTCTGTCCGTTGATGATGACGGTCTCGATGCCGACTTCTGTGGCGATGGACGCCGCCTTCAGCTTGGTCGTCATGCCGCCGGTCCCCTGCTTCGTGCCGCTGCCGCCGCCGAGGGACATGAGTTCCGGTGTGATGGTCTCGACTTCCCGGATGAGGGAGGCGTTCGGGTCCACCCGCGGGTCTGCGGTGTAAAGGCCGTCGGTGTCCGTCAGGATGACGAGCAGGTCGGCTTCGACGGTCTTGGCGACGATGGCGCCGAGGGTGTCGTTGTCGCCGATCTGGATCTCTTCGACGGAGATGGTGTCGTTCTCGTTGATGATGGGAAGCGCCTTCATGTCGAGGAGACGGTGGATCGTGTTGCTGAAGTTCTGATACCGGACTTCATTCTGGACGTCGTCACCGGTGATGAGGATCTGCGCGACGACATGGTTGAAGTCGCCGAACAGTTTGTCGTAGATATACATGAGTTCGCACTGGCCGACGGCCGCGGCTGCCTGCTTGCCCGGGATGTCTTCCGGCTTCTCCGACAGGGAGAGCTTGCCGACGCCCATGCCGATGGCGCCGGAGGAGACGAGGATGACGTCGTGCCCGGCGTTCTTGAGGTCAGACAGTACCCGGCAGAGTTCGGTGACCCTCCGGATGTTCAGGTTTCCGGTGCTGTGTGCCAGCGTCGTGGTTCCGACTTTGACTACGATGCGCAAAGCGATCCCACCTTTCTGTGTAATAACGTATTGAAACATATTATAAGACGCGCCCCTTCGAACTGTCAATTCGAGGGGGCGATGTACTTTTTTTGTCATTCAGGATGTCTGCTTCCAGAAGTCCACCGGTTCGTAGTCCATCAGAGGAGCCAGGAAGCCGTACTCTTCCAGTTTCGCCTGGATGGCATCGAGGATGAGCTCGTTCTCGGCAAGGACCGTGTGGTAGTGGTAGCCGGACGTGAGGTTCAGGAGCGGGACCGAGTTGCCGGAGGCGATGGACTCCAGGTACTTTTCGATGTCCGCCCTCGAGTTGAGGTTCAGGTCGACCCGCAGCAGTCCGTAGACCTTGTGGGAGACGAACACGTCCTTCACTTTACCGCCGAGGTCCACCATCATGGTGAGCTCTTTTTCGATGCTGGAGTCATCGTGGTGCACCTTGAAGACCCGGCTCGCCTGGAACTGTTCCGACAGCAAATAGCCGGAACTCGTCGAGACGATGTCGTTGCCTTCGGCGCGCAGCAGGGCGATGTCCTGCACGATGACCTGACGGCTGACCCCGAACTGCTTCGCAAACGTATTCCCGGAGACCGGTTTTCCGGCGGTCTTCAGCGTCTGGAAGATCATCATCCGTCGTTCTGCGCCTTTCATGGCTTTCCTCCTTTATACTGCGTGGAGATTCTTGAGCGAGATGTCCAGGATGGGCGCCGAATGGGTCAGCGCGCCGCTCGAGATGTAGTCGACCCCGAGGTCGGTGAGTCTCGCGATGTTTTCCTTCGTGACGTTGCCGGACACTTCGACTTCCGCTTTGCCGGCGATGATCTGCATCGCCTCCGCCATGTCCTCGTGGGACATGTTGTCGAGCATGATGATGTCGGCACCGGCTTCCACGGCATCCCGGACCATGTCAAGGTTCTCGACCTCCACTTCGATCTTGCGGACGAAGGGCGCGTAGGCCTTGGCAGCCGCGATGGCCTCTTTGACGCCGCCGGCGGCACCGATGTGATTGTCCTTCAGCATGACGCCGTCGGAGAGGTTGTAGCGGTGGTTGTTCCCGCCGCCGCAGGTGACCGCGTACTTTTCAAAGATGCGGTTGTTGGGGGTCGTCTTGCGGGTGTCGAGGAGCTTCGTCTTCGTGCCCTTCAGAAGGTCTGAGACGTTTTTCGTATAGGTGGCAACGCCGCTCATACGCTGCAGGTAGTTGAGGGCGGTCCGCTCTCCGCAGAGGAGGATGCGGATGTCTCCGTGCACCCTGGCCATAAGGGTACCGTTCGTCACATAGTCTCCGTCCTCGACGAAGAATTCGACTTTGGTCTCCGGGTCTATCAGCGTGAAGACGCGTTCGAACACCTGCAGTCCGCAGATGACACCGTCCTGCTTGCAGATGAGGTCGGCTTCGCCCGCCTGAGGATGGGGCATGACACTGTTCGTGGAGACGTCCTCGCTGTGGATGTCTTCCCGAAGGGCGCTCAGGATGAGCGGGTCTACATTGAGTTTCAGGGTGACGGGATCAAACATTGTTTTCAGACCTCTTTTCTGCGTCGACGCCGGTGGGATTCAGGATCTCATCGAGTTCGATCTTCAAAATGACGGATTGCTCATACTCCTTGCGGAGTTTTTCTTTGTCGGAATACTTCTCGAGGGAGAAGCTCTCGAAGATGGACGGGTCGCGTTTGACGACCGGATATTTCTCGGAGATGTCCTTTGCCGCCCGCTTCGCGAAGACCAGGCTCTCGAGGAGTGAGTTGCTCGCGAGTCGGTTCCGTCCGTGGACGCCGTTGTTGGACGTCTCACCCACCGCGTAGAGCTGTTCCATGGTGGTACGGCTCGTGTGGTCGACCTGGATGCCGCCCATGAAGTAGTGCTGGGCGGGGACGACCGGGATGGGTTCTTTGGTGACGTCATAGCCCATCTCTTTGCAGTGGGCGATGATGTTCGGGAAGTGTTTGAACAGTTCGTCCTGCGGGATGGGTCTCAGGTCCTCCCAGACGTGCTTCGTGCCGTCTTTCTGCATCTGGGCAAGAATCGCCTTGGAGAGCAGATCGCGGGGCTGGAGCTCATCGGTGAACCGTTCCATGTTCTTGTCGAGCAGGATAGCGCCTTCGCCCCGGACGGACTCGGAGATGAGGAACGAGCGCTCCTCGTGTTTCTCGGTATAGAACGTCGTCGGATGGATCTGGACGTAGTTGGTGTTCTTGAGGGCCACATTGTGCCGGAGCGCGATGGCCAGTGCATCGCCGGTGAGGTGGCTGTAGTTCGTGGAATGCTCGTAGAGGCCGCCGATGCCGCCGCAGGCGAGGACCACGTAGTCCGCGTCCACCACGTCGAGGGAGCCGTCAGAGAGCGTCAGGACCGCGCCGTAGCAGACATTGTCCTTCTCGACGATGTCGACCATGGTCGTGTACTCCATGAGGGTGACGTTCGGCAGCGCCTTGACCGCGGCGAGCAGTTTGCTCGTGATCTCTCTGCCGGTGACGTCGTCGTGGAACAGGATCCGCTTGTCGGAGTGGGCCCCCTCCTTCGTGAAGAGGAACTGCCCCTCCGGGTCCTGCTCGAACTCGGCGCCGTAGGACACGAGGTCCCGGATGACGTCCTGAGAAGAGCGGATCATGATGCCGACCGACTCTTTGTCGTTCTCGTAATGGCCCGCTTTCATGGTGTCTTCGAAATAGCTTTCATAGTCCGTGTCGTCCTTGAGCATGCAGATGCCGCCCTGCGCCAGGTACGAGTCGGAGCTTTCCAGGTCTGATTTGGAAATGAGCAGGATGTTCTTGTCCTTCGGGCACTGGAGTGCGCAGTAAAGGCCGGAGCATCCGCTGCCAACAATGAGAATGTCCGTTTTGATCATTGCCATTTGCCTCCTGTTTCAGTCACGTTTCAGACGCATTATAGCACAGCCTCTCCCCTCTGACAATACAGTTGACAAACATATGTCAAACTATTTTTTAACAGGTGTCTTGACACCCTCCCGACTTCCGATTATAGTACTCTTAGAAAACGGGAAGGAGTGCTGCCAATGCTCACCACCAGAGAACTTCAGGACGAGATCCTTCGCCTGAAAAAAGAGAAAAACATCTGCATCCTCGTACACGCCTACCAGAGCCATGACATCTGGGAAATCGCCGACTATGTGGGAGATTCCTACGGCCTCAGCGTCGAAGCGGCGAAGACCGATGCCGACACCGTCATCATGTGCGGCGTCCGGTTCATGGCGGAGACCGTCAAGATGCTGTCCCCCGAAAAGAAAGTCCTCCTCGCGAACCCCATCGCCGGCTGCCCCATGGCAGACCAGTACAGCGGGACCGACCTGCGGGAACTCAAGAAAGACTATCCCGGCTATGCCGTCGTCGCCTACATCAACACGACCTCCGACACCAAGACGGAAGCCGATGTCTGTGTCACCTCTTCCTCGGCCCTGAAGATCGTGAAGAACATGGCCGAGCAGGACATCCTCTTCATGCCGGACCCGAACCTCGGCGCCTGGGTCAGAGACATGTGTCCCGAGAAGAACATCGCCCTCATCAAGGGCGGCTGTCCCACCCACCTGCGGGTCACGAAGCTCGAGGCGGAAATCGCGAAGAAAGAGCACCCGGAGGCCCTCCTCCTCGTCCACCCCGAATGCCGTCCCGAAGTCACCACGCTCGCGGACTACGCCGGCAGCACGACCGGCATCATGAAGTATGCCAAAGAGTCGGACGCGAAGGAATTCATCATCGGCACCGAGTACAGCATCGTCCAGCACCTGCAGTTCGAGTGCCCCGACAAGACCTTCTATGCCCTCTCCTCCGACCTCATCTGCCAGAACATGAAGATGACCACCCTGGGCGATGTATACCGGAGCTGTCTCGGCACCGGCGGAGACGAGATCCTGATGAGCGATGAACTCATCGCCGCTGCCAGAAAGCCCATCGACCGCATGATCGAGCTGGGCGGCTGAAAATCATAATACGAAAAAAGAAGACCCGGAAGGAATTCCTTCCGGGTCTTTTCGGTTGGGTTTAGAAGCAGTCCGCAACACCGTTGTACTGCGGGTCCATGCTCATGAGCCAGGCGAAGCTGACTTCGGGGTAATGGCAGTTGATGAGGGTCTTGATGTTCATGACCGTGGTGACCGCCATGTCCGGGTCGACCATAAAGAGGCCGGCGAGGAGTTTGACGACGTTCGTCACGAAGACGGTCAGGTCTGCCGGGGACAGGTAGTTGATGCCGGCGTCGTTCATGGACTCGACGACGAGGTCCTTGAAGACCGTGTTGAAGCCGTAAGTGGTGTCATAGGGAGTGGCGACCGCCTTGCTGATGCGGGTCTCCATGGACTCTTCCTGCAGGTTCTTCTGCAGAGCGGTCCAGAAGGCGTCGACATCGAGTTCATTGCCGTTCAGAAGGGTCTTGCCCATGATGACGGTCAGGATGGTGCGGAACCCGTTCTGGTACTCGTTGACGAAGTTGGCACGGGTGCCGACGAGGTCCAGAGCGATGGTCTTGACAAGTTTCTGCTCGAACTCCGGCAGGAGCATCTTGTTGGCCTTGTCCTTCGCGATGACGCCGTCGGTCAGGTCGATCTTGTAGTTGACGAAGCTGTCGGCCTTGTACTCTTCCGCGACTTCATGGGCTTCCATGGCATAGAAGAGTTTCTCCATCGCTTTGCGCTTGGCGGCATAGCCGGAACCGGTGTTGCCCTGGGTCGGGTAGTTCCAGACACGGCCATAGCGTCCGAAGCCGTATTCCTTCATCGCCACAAGGGGAACGATGTCGTTCGGGTTGATGAAGGACCAGATGTTGTTGTATTTGGAGCCGGTCAGGCCGTCCGAGACCATGGCCCCCTGAGGAGCCTCGAAGGTCATGCAGTAGAGGTCTTTCTGGCCGAGGGTGATGCCGGTGTCTTTCAGAGCGCCTTCATCGATGGCAGCGGCTGCCAGGTTGGAGACCGCACCGCCGCGGCTGTAGCCGTTGAGCCAGAGCTTGACATGGCCTTTGATCTTGTTGTCCTTGATGTACTGTTTCAGAGCGGCCAGGAACTTGTCCTTGTTCGCGGAGAAATCCTTGTGCTGGCCGTTGCGGCCGAGGTTGAAGTTGCCGCCCCATTCGGAGCCGTAGCCCGCGCCGCGCATGCCGACGACGACGAGGGTGCAGTTCTGGTCTTTGAGCTTCTTGCTGCCGATCGCGAAGCCGATGGAGTCGGTCTTCGGATGTTCGGTGAAGCCTTCGGACGCATAGTAATTCTTGAAGCCGAGCTTCTTGTAAAGGGCCTTGATGTTCTGGTCCTTTTTCGACCAGTTGTCGCCCGCGTCATTGGACGACATGGCCGTCAGGGTGATGCAGTACGAAGCCGTCATGAAGCTGGCGTTCGGCACCGGGTCGGTCGGGTCCAGGTTGAAGTAGTCATCGGTGTAGTACATGCAGCCGTCCCAGTCCCGGTCATAGCCGGAATTGTAGCGGAAGGTGTAGCGCTTGGCATGGGGGAAGCTCATCTTGCTGTACTTCCCGGAAGCCGCAGCTGCTTCGACACCACCGGCGACCAGGCCGAACATCATGACCATGGCCAGCAGGACCGCGAGCATCTTTTTCATTTTTCTCATTTCCGTTCCTCCTGTTTTTTGAGGCGATGTACGTCGTGTTGCGCCGAGACCGTAAATCGCCAGAGTTTACTTCAATATTCTCTCACTATAAAAGGGAAAAATCAATGAGGGAAACCAGATCGGAAGAGGACAGTTTTGTAAATTTGTCTTGATAATCTTACTCTGTTCAAACCTGCGTCTCCCCTGTATAATAGACGAAACGAAATGAAACAGCGAGGAGGCGCGTTATGGCGCAGCGCATTCAGAACATCCCCTTTGCCAAACTCATCAACACGAGGGACCTCGGCGGCATGCCCGCGGAGGGCGGCAAAGTCATCCGGCCCCAGACGTTCCTGCGGGCCGCGTCCCTCTACCAGCTGGTCCCCTCGGACGGCGAGAAGCTGGTGCGGGACTATAAAGTCGCATATGACATCGACCTTCGGATCGACAAGGAGCTGACCCGGCAGCCGGACTCTCCTATCCCCGGTGTCGAGTACCGCCACTATGAGTTGCGGGAAGACGTCATGGAACACTTCCCCAACATCCCCACTATGCCCCAGATGTACCTCAACATGGTCTCGAAGGAGAATTCCCTCGACGCCCTGCGGAACATCTTCGGCCTCTTCCTGGAAGACGTGGTCCCCGGCGAGAAGGCCGCCCTCTTCCACTGTTCGGAAGGCAAGGACCGCACGGGCATCGTCGCCGCTCTCATCGAAGACCTCGTGGGCGTTCCGAGGGACCTCATGCTCGAAGACTATATGCTTTCCAACGAAGCCTTCAAAAAGCGGAACGACCGTTACTATCTGGGCACCCGCCTCATCATGCGCAAAGCGAAAGCGGACAGCTTCCGGAACACGTACCAGGCGAACGAGTTCATGCTGACCGACATGCTCGACTACCTCGAGAAGACTTACGGCGGCACGGAAGGGTTCTTCCGGGAAGCCCTCGGGTTCTCCGGCACGGACATCGCGGCATTCAAAAAGAAGATCCTGCAGTGAATCGCGAACAGGAGAAAAAAGAAGACCGGCCTCTCAGAGGTCGGTCTTTTCTGTTGTGTGTCGGCGATTCACGCCTCGTCCTCCAGCTGGGACTCCATCTGCGCGATGGCATTGATGAGTTCTCGCGGGAGTTCCAGGTTCTCGGTGAAGGGGTCGAGCACGATGCTGTCGACCTCGCTGTCCTCGGAGAAGTACTGGTACACCTTTTCGAAGGGTGCCCGCATCAGGGTGACAGACTCCGAGTACTCGACCGGGATCTGCTCCGGCTGGGAGAAGATGAACATGTAGTTTCCGTCATCGATCTTGGCGGTGGCCGGGACGACGGAAATGTCGTTCTCTGCGACGAATTTCATGTTCTCCTCGTAGAGGCGCATGCGCTCGGCGTCCGCCGCGGACATGATGACCTGCATCGGAAGGATGAGGGTGGAGTCCCGCAGGACTTTCATGAGTTCCACGAGATTGTCTTCGGTCATGTCGTCCTGAAAGCGCTCTTTCACGAACAGTAAGATGTTGCCGTCCGCCAGTTTTTCGCGGGACAGTTTTTTTGGTTCCATACCTGCCATCGGTGTGCTCCTTCCCTTTGTCGAAAGCTCTGTTTGTTACGGTGTCAGTATACCATGCCGGCGCTCAATTTCCAAGACGGCGCTGCAGAAGCGGGCCGTTCTCTTTGAGCCAGCGTTCCTTCTCGCGGTAGTCCGGGACGACCTTCGCCACTTCGGCCCAGAACCGCCGCGAGTGGTTCATCTCTTTCCGGTGGCACAGTTCGTGGACGACCACATAGTCCCGGACCTCCTCCGGGGCCAGCATCAGGAGGCAGTTGAAGTTGAGGTTGCCCTTGGCGGAGCAGCTCCCCCACCGCGTCTTCTGGTGACGGATGGAGATGCGTCCGTAGTCGACGCCCACCACAGGTGCAAGCCAGGCGCACTTCTCCGTGAAGTATGCTCTTGCCGCTCTGGTCAGGGCCGACAGTTCCTCTTCGGTCAGGGGTTCGATCCCGGCTGCCTCGGCAAAGGATTCTCTGGATTCGACTTCGGCGATACACTTCTTCAGCCACGCCTCCTTCGACTGCAGGAACGCAAGGGCATCCCGTTTCGGGAGCCGGTTCGGGACACGCAGGATGACAGACCCGTCCGGGCGCACTTCGAGCCCGATGCTCCGTCGGCGGGAGCGGATGACATCGATGTCGATGCCGGCAAAGCTGATCTGTTCCATAGAGGTCCTTCCTTTGATGAAAAGTGCTCCGGGGAGACCCCGGAGCACCAGTCATTCATATCATTCGATACGCATCATATTTCTTTGATTCTCTCAAAACTCTTATTTCCAAATAAAAAGGTTAAATAAGAATCCTTACTCGGCACGAGCCATTGCTTCCTCGTAGTCCTTGGTACCCATCCAGATTTCGTTCTTGTACGGGTTTCTCTTGAGCTCGATGGAGCGCTTGATGATGAAAGCAAGGACAACAACGTTGGTAACGATAGAAGCGACAGCGATGACGCCCTGAGCCTGCGGATGAGCGGTGATCGGACGGATGCTTGCATCCATGTAACCGACTGCATCGTAGGTGTCGCCATAGACGCTCGGCAGGACGGAGAACTTGGAGTAATCCTGGAATGCCGGAACGACCTGAGCGAACATGCACCAGATAGCGAGGGTGTTAGCACGGTTCTGGATCCAGCCACCCTTGTTCCAGACAGCGGCCGCGAAGGTCGGAGCAAGAAGAAGAGCAAGACCGCAATACCAGGAGTGCGTCGGCAGGTTGAGGTAAGTGTACTCGAAGTTCCAGACGTCGTAAGCAAGGATGAACATCCAGGTCATGTCGGGCCACAGCATATCCTGGCGACCCTTGGAGGAGTAGATGCCCCACCAACCGGTCATGCAGAGGATGTTGATGATACCGGCAATGCCGTTAAGGACGTTCCACCAGCCGCCGTACAGCCAGACGCCTTCGGAAGACAGCCACCAACCATCAACGGACATAGCGCCCTTGATAGCGGATTCGAAGTCAGAACCAACAGCGATAAGGATGTTGATAGCAACGATGATGAACGGGAACGGCTTGAACCACTCTTTGGCACCGATGCCCCATTTGTACTTCAGCATCATGAAACCGATGCATCCGCAGTCAGCGGCATACAGCTTAGCATAGTGGAACCAGCTGTTCATGTGAACGTAAGTCGGGTTTGTGAGTGCCCATTCTGCGCCTTTGGCAGCTGCAGCATAGATAGCAATGAAATAAACAGTCAGTGCAAGCGGGACGGCGACGAAGATAAGGATGCCACCGAACTTAGTACGACGACCGATCTCATTGAGGATGACCAGGCCAAGGAAGGCCGCAAGCCAACCAAGCAGCTTGTAGGCAGAGAATGCACCATAGATCTGGAATAACATGTTTGTGCTTCCTCCTAATACAAATATGAGAAATGTGATGCGCATGGGGCAGGGTTCTCCCTACCCATTCCATGACACAGTAATAGTAGCACTTTTCCCCTGAAAAAACAACCCTGAAAAGAGAACATTGGTCTAACGGAATATGAACAATTTTGGACGGTAGTCACAAAAAAATCGGAGCCCTGTTCAGGGCTCCGAGATTGCAGTTGTTCGGATGTCAGACGTTAGTCAACGATCTCAGTGATGGAGTCGACTTCGAAAACATAGCCGGACTTGGTGACTTTCTTGACGGTACCAAGAACGGTGATCTCATCGGTCATGTCAGCTTTCTTGACAGCCTTGCGGGCTTTTCTGGAAGCATCCATCATCTTGAAGGTGACGCCGTAGCCGTCGCCGTCAGAATCGATCGGGACGAGAGTGAAGTAATCTTTGGTGAGAAGGTTGTCTTCGGACTCATAGATCTCGCCGACGACATACATCTTCATGTCCTTAAGGTCGGTAGGATCGTCAGTCTCATATTTCTGAGCCAGCTGTGTGGTGGTGTAGGTCGGGATGTCCTGACCGCCGGCGCAGGAAGTCATAACGATGCACAGAGAAAGTGCGATCATGATGACGCCGAGCAGACCCCAAAGGTTCTTGATGGATTTCTTCGGCTGTTTTGCTTTTTCGATCTTCTTCTCTACTTCAGACATTTTAGCTCCTCCTGAATGACCATGATGGGTGACACCGTGGGGTGCCTTCTTCTCGATTTTCTTTTCGACTTTGTCCATTTTTGCTCCGCCAGTGTGTTGGGCCATGCAAATACCTCCTTAAGTCAAAATTCTGTATACAAGCGTCAAAAGGCGCTTCGCTTACACTTTAACTATACAGCACGCTAAATTGGTTTGTCAATCCGGGGAAATGTTAAAAAAGCGTGATTGTTCGGACAATTCATCTTTTTCTGTCGAGTTTCCTCTCCCGGATCCGCTCTTTGCCCTGTTCGCTCTCGAGGAGGACCTTGACGATCCGGGTCGCGCAGCGCTGCAGGTCGGTCGGGTCAAGGGTCCGGTTGCGGAGCGCCAGGAGCAGCGGGATGCGGTCGAAGAACATGCCGGGCATGATCATATCGTTGCCGGCCTGGATGGCGCCGACCGGGCTCGCCATGCCGGGCGTCGTGCTGGTCCAGTCGGTCATGACGATGCCGTCGAACCCGCATTCCCCGCGCAGGAAGTCTTCCAGGAGGGACTTGTTGTTGACATTGTAGATGCCGTTCATCGGGTTGTAGCTCGTCATGACGGCCTTTGCCTCGCCGTCGCGGATGGCGCGTTTGAAGGGCCGCAGGTAGATCTCCCGCAGGGCGCGTTCCGAGACGTTGCTCGATGCCTTGTTGCGCTGGAACTCCTGGTTGTTGGCGCAGAAGTGCTTGATGGTCACATAGTTGCCGGGACGGGACGCGACGCCTTTGCAGACCGCTGCGGCGATGGACCCTGTCAGCATCGGGTCTTCACTGTAATATTCGAAGTTCCGGCCGCAGAGGGGGTTGCGGTGGATGTTCATGCCGGGGGCCAGCCAGAACGTGACACCGTACTCGGACATCTCGGTGGAGACCGCCGCGCCGAAGGCTTCCGCCAGGTCGACGTTCCAGGTCTGAGCCACCGCCGTCCCCACCGGGAACGCGGTCGCGTACTGGTAAAGGACTTTGCCGAACTTGCGGTTGCCGAGGAGCAGCTTCGAAGCCTTCTCCGGCAGATAGTCGAAGACAGAGATGGCATTCTTCAGGGGCTTGATGGTGCCGTTCGGGTACTGGACGGACTCTTCGAGGATACGGAGGCCGGCCGGGCCGTCCGCCAGAGAGACGGTCGGGATCTGATAGTTCTTCATGAGCTTCGGCGTCGTGTTCGCGGCGTTGCCGGGAACGGTGAAGCTGCCCTTGAAGGCGAAGAAGTGCATGCCCTTGCCGAGGACCAGTTCGACGGCGTCCACCATACTCAGGTTGGAGACGATATCCTTGTAGACGTTCCACTGGCGGTCCGGTTCGAAGGTGTGGCGGATCGGGTGGATGTCTTTTGACGCCAGTGTCAGCCGGGGCACATCGCCGGACAGTGCGGGGCGATTCGCCGGAAGCTCGATCTCACGGACCGTACGGTCCCGGTCGATGGGCTTCGTGTTCTCAACGGTGACCGTTTCCGGCAGTTCGATGACGGCGGCCGGTTCGGCGGCCACGGAGGAGTCGCCCACGAACAGGAGGTAGTCGCCGGCTTCGAGGATGTAGGACTGCGTGGCGTCATCGTAGGACGTCTCATCTCTCAGGTCGAAGCGGAGTTCGACTTCCGAGGCCTGACCCGGGCCGAGGTCCGGGGTCTTCGCGTAGGCGACCAGCTGCTGGTACGGTTTCTGCAGAGTACCGGTCGGGCAGGACAGGTATTCCTGGACGACGGCTTTGCCGCTGTAGGTGTCTCCGGTGTTCGTCACCTTGACCTTCGTCGTCACGAAGGACTGGAAGTGCTCGACCGACTTCACTTCATAGGAGAACGTCGTATAGCTGAGGCCGAAGCCGAAGGGATAACGGGGTGTGACGCCGGCGGTCTGATAGTACCGGTAGCCGACATAGATGCCCTCTTCATAGTTTTGTTCGAGAGGTTCGGGGCTCATCGCGGAGAACTTGTCTCCGAAGGGGACCTGCGCGTAGTTCTGCACCCAGGTGTCCGACAGATGGCCGGAGGGGCTCACTTTGCCGGAGATGACATTGGCCAGAGCGGTACCGCTCTCCTCCCCCAGCTGGCACATGTAGACGATGGCGTTGAGGCCGGGCAGGTCGGCGACACCGGTCAGGTCCATGGAACTGCCGACGTTGATGACGAGGATGGTCTTCGCGTAGCGCTCGGTGCACAGTCTGATCTGCGCGATCTCACCGGGCAGGAACACGAACTCCTCCGGCTTGCGGTCGGTGCCCTCGCCGGACTGGCGGGAGATGACATAGATGCAGGTGTCCGTATCGCTGTCCGCGATGTCCTGCTCCGTGATGTCTCTGCCGTAGGGATAGATGAAGCTCTTACCGAGGACGTTGTTGGCGTCCGCCACGCCCCGCAGACTCGTGAAGGCGGAACGCATCTCATCGAAGAACGCGTCCTCCTTCGCCTTGAAGTCCGCTTCATAGTCGTCGAGCCAGCGCTTCGTCGTCACGCGGTACCCGGCGTTCTCGAAGCCCTCCAGGACATTCACATATTTTCTCGCATTGACTTCTCCGCTGCCGGTCCCGCCGAAGATGGTCTTCGTGACGCCGGCGCCGTAGAGTGCGATGTTCCCGGGCGCCACCGGAAGGGCCCCGTCGTTTTTCAGCAGTACGATGCCCTCCTCGGAGATGCGCCGGGCGAGGTCACGGTGATCCCGCTCCCGCTGGTTTTCCTCGGGCGATGTACGGGCATAAGTCCTTACTTTCATGATTTCAAGTCCTCCTTGTCTGGACGTTTTGCTACTCTTTGATTATACCTTTCGGTCACGCAAAAAAGAAGACACCTTTTGCCAAGGTGTCTCCTGTTATTATCGAATTTTGTTACGCGTTCCAGGCAGCGACTTCGCTGTCGAGCCAGTCGATCCACTCCTGCATGCCTTCGCCGGTCCGGGCGGACACGAAGAAGATCTTGCAGTCGGGGTTCAGGCGATGGATGCGTTCCTCCACCGCGTCGAAGTCGAAGGGGAAATAGTCGGTGGTGTCGATCTTGTTGATGAGCACCGCGTGACAGACTTCGAACATGAGCGGGTACTTGAGGGGCTTGTCGTCGCCTTCCGGGACCGAGAGGATCTCGATGTTCTTCGAAGCGCCGGTGTCGGTCTCGGCGGGACAGACGAGGTTGCCGATGTTCTCGAGGAACAGGAGGTCGAGGTCTTCCGTCGGGAACTCTTCGAGGGCCTGACGGGTCATCTCGGCATCCATGGCGCACTCGCCGCCGGTGTGGACCTGGATGGAACGGACGCCGGCATTGGCCATGGTCTCGGCATCGACGGTCGCGTCGATGTCGGCTTCCATGACGCCGATCTTGTACTTGTCCTTCAGTGCCGCGATGGTCGCGAGGAGGGTCGTGGTCTTGCCCGCTCCGGGAGAGGCCATGACGTTCAGCATGAAGGTTTTCTGGGCGCGCAGTTTGGCGCGGTTCGCGTCGGCGACGCGGTCGTTCTTGTCGAAGACGCCAACGTTGACGTTGATGACACGGAATTCAGCCATGGTGTTGTTCCTCCTTTACGCCTGCTGCTCTTTGACGCGGGCACGGATCCAGTCGCAGAATGCGTCGACGCCTTCGCCGGTCTTGGCGGAGATCGGGTACACGACTGCGTTCGGGTTCAGTCTGCCCACGTACTCACGGATGTTGTCGAGGCTGAAGTCGAAGACCGGCAGAGCGTCGATCTTGTTGACGAGCACGACATTGCACTTCGTGAAAACGAGCGGGTACTTGAGGGGCTTGTCGTCGCCTTCCGGAACGGAGAGGATGACGACGTTCTCGGCAGAGCCGGTGTCGAACTCGGCGGGGCAGACCAGGTTGCCGACGTTCTCGAGGAACACGACATCGAGGTCGTCGGTGCCCATCTCGCGCATGCCCTGGCGGGACATCTCCGCGTTGAGGTGGCACATGCCGCCGGTGTGGAGCTGGATGGACTTGACACCGAGGTCCGCGATGGTCTTGGCGTCGACGTCCGAGTCGATGTCCGCTTCCATGACGCCGATCTTCATCTCGTCTTTGAGGCGATTGATGACGGCGCTCAGGGTCGTGGTCTTGCCCGACCCGGGAGAGGACATGATATTGATGTAAAGAAGCTTCTCGTCTTTCAGCGTTCCGCGGAGCACTTCGGCATCGGCGTCGTTGTCTTCGAGGATGCTCTTTTTGAGTTCGATGACCTTGACGGGGTCTCTCATTCTATACGCACTTCCTTTGGTAAGATTTCGTTTCAGTTGAATTGCATACTAAATGTTACAACAGTTTCTGTCAAAACGGAAGTACTTTTTCAAAAGTTGAGACACAAATCGCGAAATGTCTCATTTTGCGGTTTTACTTGTACATGCGGAGGTTTTTCAGAGCCTCCCGGACCGCGGCATAGTCTTCCGCCTCATTCAGAGCCTGTACGACGCTGTCGTTGAGCGCCGCGACGGAGATCTGCTGGACGAGGTCCATGTGGTCATCCCCCACTCCGGCGGCCGCGAAGACGAGCGTTGCTTTCTCGCCGTCGAAGTCGATGCCTTCGGGGTAGCGGACGAGGCCGACCCCGGTCTTGCGGATGCGTTTGCGGCCCCACACGGTCCCGTGGGCGATGGCGACTCCGTTGCCAAGGTAGGTGGAGAAGTCCGCTTCCCGCTTGAGCATGGAGTCGATGTACTCGGCCCCGGCGCATTTGAGGTCCACCACGACCTGCCCTGCTTCCCGGATGGCACCTTCTTTATCGGTCGCCTTCCCGTGGAAGACGATGCTGTCTTCGGTCAGGATGTCGACGAGGGCCGGAAACTGTTTTTTCTCCATCAGGAAGACGACATGGTCTTCTTTCCGGGGCGCCGCTTCCGGCAGTTCCTCTTCGGCCGGGTAGCCGAGGATGAGGTGACCGATGCCTTCCACGGTCTCGGGGAGGCCCCACTCCTGCAGGAGCATCTTTCCGGTCTGGGTCTCGAACTCTTCCTTCGCCCGGTGGATCCAGCAGCTGCCGAGCCCCACCGCATGGGCCGCGTTCATCATGTTGCCGAGGGCAAGGCTCCCGTCATAGAGGTATGTGGGCGATGAAGTGTCCGCGAACACGACCACGACCACCGGTGCCCCGTAAAAGGGGTCCATGCTCGGCTGGCCGAGGATGCGGGCGTTCATGCTCGACAGGAGGTTTCGGGTCTCCGGGTCCCGAACGGCAATAAAATAACAGGGCTGCCGCCCCATTCCGCTCGCCGCGAACAATCCGGCATAGAGCACCTGGTCGAGTTCTGCGTTGGTGATCATTTTCGACTGAAACTTGCGGATACTGCGCCGTTTCGTCATGAGTTCCACAAATTCGTTCATGGTGTTCTCCCTTTCTGAATCATTTTCCATTTATGAGTATATCATCGAAAAGCCTTTGTCGTCTATGAATTTACAAAGGAGTTCTTTTTTATTATAATAAGATGTTACAGAAGTAAATCACCACAAAACCCTTTTCAGAAATGGAGAACCATCCATGAAGAAAGTCAACATCATCGGAGCGAACCTCGGCGGACTCACCGCAGCCATCCTGCTCGGACGAGCGGGCTGGACCGTCGAACTGTTCGACCGGCTGCGCCGGGAAGACGTTGCGACGGACTGGTCTGAGAACCTCGACCTCTCCGTATTCGACCGTCTGGAACTCGACCCGCCGCCCTCCGACTGTTACCGGAAAAAGAAAAACTGGGCGTTCCTCTCCCCGGACGGTGCC
The DNA here is from genome assembly GCA_017461005.1 of Clostridia bacterium. Lineage (GTDB taxonomy): Bacteria > Bacillota > Clostridia > Oscillospirales > Acutalibacteraceae > RUG420. The sequence continues at coordinate 11,879 of JAFTZU010000041.1, read as the reverse complement.
ACCAATGTGGTCGCATACGGTCCGGAAGAGTCGTCGGAAGTCTCCATCGACCGCCGGAAGCTGACAGAGTACCTCATGTCCCTGGCAGAGATCAACGCCACCTTCCACTTCGAAGCGGAGGTCACGGAACTGGTCGTCGACAGCGGCCATGTCTCCGGCATCCGGGTCGACGGGGTATTCATGCCCTCCGACCTCACCATCGACTGCACCGGTCCCCTTTCCGAACTGCGCCAGCAGCTGCCGAAGTTCTACGGCATCTCCCCGACGCCGGACCCGGAAGGCATGCTGTACGTCCATCGGGGCTTCTATGAGTGGGGCGACGGCGCGCCTATGCCGAAGCAGACCAACAAGATGTACCTGCGTCAGGGCGGGAAACCCGGCCTTGCCTGGTGTGTGTCCGACGTCAGCGACTACTGCGCCGATGTCCTCGTCGGCAAGTTCGGCGGCGTCACCGAAGCCGATGTCGAAGAGACCGTCAACGACCTTCGGGACAACAACCCCATCATCGGCCTCGAAGAGGAAAAGGCGCCGGTGGAAGCCCGCATCCCGGTCCGTCAGTACATGACGAAACGTGTGGTCCCGGGCTATGCCCTGCTCGGCTCCACTCCGTACATGACCATCCCGGTCATGACCCCTCCCCTCTCCGACACCATGGATGCCGCCCGCATCCTCTGTGAAGTCCTCGCCGTCAACGACAGCTGTGAGACGGACGACCTCTATGTGTACCAGGTGCGTTTCTGCCGGGAGTACATCGCCAAAGAAGTTGCCGCGGACGTGTTCCGCGCCTGGCTCCTGTCCACCGACGTCGAAGAACAGAACTTCCTGTTCCAGTCGGAACTCATCGACGGAGACTTCCTGTCCGACCTCATGAGCGGCGTCCTGCCGAGCATCACGTCGAAGGGCCGCGGATTCTTCGGCATGGGTGTCAAGAAACCCGCCGTCGTCAACGCGTTGCGTGCGGTCCTCACCGACATGAAAACGGCCTACGACCTCGTCCAGGACATCCCGGACAGCTACAACAAGACCACTTACATGAAGTGGCAGGCCGACGTCGATTCCCTGTACCAGTAAAACAATATATAATAAAAAGACCCGCTGATGAGCGAACTGCTCACCAGCGGGATTTTTCTTGTGTTTTACAGATGCGCCGGTCGCGGCTGTTCAGAACGCTTTACCACCCACGACGGTGTAGGTCTTGCCGTCATAAGTGACTTTGCCGAATTTTTTGAAGTCGACTTTGCTGTTCTTGCAGTACCACTTGCCGTACTTGTTCTGGAAGATGCCGGTCTCTTGGAAGGTGACCTTGCTGTTCGTGCACTTCCACCAGCCATACCGGTTCTGATAGATGCCGTTCTCGTTGAACGTGACTTTACCGTTCGTGCACTTCCACCAGCCGAATTCGTTCTGATAGATGCTGTTGGCCTTGAAGTCGACCTTGCCGTTCACGATTCTCCACCAGCCGTATTCATTCTGGGCGATGCCGGTGTAGGAGCGTTCGATCTCATCGCCGAGGTAGCAGTACCAGTTGCCGTCATCGGCCTGTTTGACCCAGCGCTTCGCGGGCTCTTCCGCTTTGGCAGCTTTGGTGTCTTCCGCCTTGGCTTCAACGGCCTTCGTGTCTTCCTTGGTGGTCTTCGGGGTCACTTCCGTCTTGGAGTCCACCTTCGGCAGGACCGCACGGATCTCTTTCGCGATCTCCGCATGGCCGGTCTCATTCGGATGGTCCACGGTCATCAGAGTGCCGACGAGGCTGAGGTCACCGATCATGTCGAGAAGGCTGGGCGCGCCGCTGAGGGTGATGTTCCAGACGTCGACATACTTGTACTTCGTATGGTTCGGGCACAGGTTGGCGATGTAGTTGTTGATGGCCATGAACGCCGCGTCACCCAGTTTTCCCGCCTGAAGGTCGATGTCCTTCGAGACACGGATCTCCTTGGCACCGTTGTAAACACCCACCACGACGAGGTCGACATCCGGGTTCAGTTCATAGATGCGGTCGGTGATCGCCTTGCAGTTGGTGCGGAAATCGATTTCCGCCTCCAGCATGGCCTGCGCCAGTTCCGCCAGAGTCTTGGTCGCGCCCACTGCGCTGTTCATCAGCTGGAGAACAGCAGACATCATGTTGGTCGGGTCCTGGGCACTCTGAGCGACCTGCCCCATGACATTGGCAATGGTGCCGAGGGAGGCATTCTCACCGTAGAGCATGCCGATCGCCTTGAACCAGACGGTCATCAGGACATCGTTGGAACCGATGTCGAGCGTGAGGAGGTCAGCGTCTGCGACTGCCTGCTGGAAGGCCGTGCGGTTCTCGATCCAGCCGTTGATATCGACACTGTACGTCTCACCAAGGAACTCGAGCAGCGTCGGCGTCAGTTCGTCGCCGTAGTAGTTGTCGTCGAGGAGGATGCGGAGCTCATCAGTACGATAGCCGATGCGCGAGAAATGGTTGACCTTGTTGGCCGTGACCATATCCTCGACCAGAGCAGGGTACGTCCCTTCGACGCGGCGGCTGTCACCGCGGTCCCACCAGGCTGCTTTGGCGATGAGGTTATAGTCGACCGAGCCGGACGAGACATAGGTGCCGTCCGCGTTGTAGTAGCGATAGTAGTCCTGGCAGTTGACGCCTGCCGTGATGCTGTCCCCCAGGACCGTGTAGGTGTCATAGTGTTTGACCGGCTGGATGGTGTACCGGTTGTCATCATTCGGGAAGATGCCGATCCCGGCGGCAAGACCGGGGATCCCGATGGCAAGGACCAGAGCCATGGTCAGAATGACAGCGATGAGTGAGCGTGTGCGTTTTTTCATTCAGGTTCCCTTCTTTTCATTTTTTCATTTTATTTGGTCTGTAGTACTGTTTATTGTCCGAATAACATACAGACATTCAATTTTGTACAGATACAAAATATATAGGGAATCTTAAGAAATTTTTTAGACTTTTCGGTCATTTCCTTGTTCGAATGTCCGAATAATGTCAAAAAAACCGACTTCCTATGCGGAAGTCGGTTTTTACTTTTACAAATGTAAAATTTCTGTAACGATGAGATTTACTGCTTGACGCACCAGTCGAGGCTGATCCAGCCGGTGGTGCCGTCGTAGGTGACGCGGCCCCAGCTGCCGTTGACCTGCGTGATGTTGACGCGGGTGTTGCCCGGGATCTTGCCGATGACGGTGGTGGTGTCATCCGGCGAGGTACGGATGTTCAGGTTCGAAGAACCGGTGTTGACCACGTAGGTGCCGGTGGTGTAGGGAGCGGTGCCCGGCGCCGGCGTCGTGGTGATGGCGCCACTGGAGGTGCTGCCGTTCGGAAGCGTCCGGTTGGTAGTGGTGCTGTAGCGGGTCGTGGTGGTGTAGCGGGTGGTCGTGGTCGTCGTCGGACGGAAGCGATCCCACCAGTTGGTGTTCGCTCTGGTCGTCAGGCCGTTGGTGTTGCACTCAGCGCCGACGTTCAGGTAGATGTAACCGACGAATGCGCCACCATTGTTGCCCTCGAGTTTCTCGCGGGTGGTGGTGTAGATGATGCAGTAGCCGTGGTCGGCATCGGACTGCGGGGTAGCGCCTTCACTGACGGTGATGACGTCGCCGTCGATGCGTTCAACGACCAGCATGTGGTTCGTGTAGATGGCGAAGCACTTGGCTCTCGGGACGGAGCCCTTCGTGAAGCCGTAGTTCGCGTAATAGGTGTTCCACCAGTTGGACGGACCGTGGATGGAGATGTTCTTGCCCGTCAGTTCTCTGGCACGGGAAGAGGCGAACCAGGCGCAGCCGCCGCGGCGGTAAGCGTAACTGGTGGTCTCCGCCAGCGTGGTGTAGGGTGCACGGTTGATGTCGATATAGATACCATTGAGGCCGTTGTTCATGATTCCTGAAGGGGCCAGGGCGGACGAGTCAGGTGTACTAAAAACTGCACCTGCTGCAATACCAATGACCATCAGGAACGCGGCCAGCATGGACAGGACTTTCTTTTTCATTCGGATAACTCCTCGCAACTGTTTGTGTGTCGTGTGTTTTGTAACCTTCTCAAAGGAATTTCGTAACAATTTGTAAACATTTTACCATAGGGTACTCCTGTCTTTCAAGTCTTTCTTTGATTATCTACAGATAAGAGTTTAAATACAGAAATGTTTATAATAATACGGTTGATTTTACATTGATTTTACGTCAAAATTGATACTGGATTAATAATAAGGAGAAAAACGCATTATGACCATATTTTCTTTCCTGACGATGATCGGAGGTCTGGCCTTCTTCCTGTTCGGCATGAACATCATGTCGTCCAATCTGGAAAAGGTCGCCGGCGGTAAGCTGGAGGTCATCCTGCAACGGCTCACGTCCAACATCTGGAAGAGCCTCGCGCTGGGTGCCGCCATCACCATCGCCATCCAGTCCTCCTCTGCCCTGACGGTCATGCTCGTCGGTCTCGTCAACTCCGGCATCATGGAGCTCGCCAACACCGTCGGCGTCATCATGGGTGCGGACATCGGCACCACGCTGACCGCGTGGATCCTGTCCCTCAGCGGCATCCAGTCGGACAACATCTTCATGTCCCTGCTGAAGCCGGCGAACTTCTCGCCCATCGTCGCCCTCATCGGTGTCGGTCTCATCATGGAGGCCAAGCAGCAGAAGAAGAAAGACATCGGCGCCATCCTCTGCGGGTTCGCCGTCCTCATGTTCGGCATGACCCTCATGTCCCAGGCCGTCGAGCCGCTCGCGGAAAGTGAGAAGTTCACGAGCCTCCTCACCGCCTTCGACAACCCGATCCTCGGCCTGCTCATCGGTACCATCTTCACCGGTATCATCCAGAGTTCTGCCGCCTCCATCGGTATCCTGCAGGCACTGTCCCTGACCGGCACCATCACATACGGCGCCGCCATCCCGCTCATCATCGGTCTCAACATCGGTACCTGTATGACGGCCCTGCTCAGTTCCATCGGCGTCAGCACGGACGCGAAACGGGTCTCGGGCATCCACATCGCCATCAAGGTCATCGGTGCGCTCATCGCCTTCATCCCCTTCTTCATCGTCCGGGAGCTCACGGACATCCCCATCCTGGGCGCGACCATCAACCCGGTACAGATCGCGGCGATCCACTCGGTCTACAACATCGCGATGGTCCTCATCCTCCTCCCCTTCAACCAGCTGATCGTCAAACTGATCAAGAAGATCGTCCGCGGCAGGCAGGGCGAAGAGAGCGAGGAGAAGTTCCGCGGCCTCGTCATCGACGAACGTCTGTACAACTCCCCGAACATCGTCGTCAGCCAGTGCAAGGACAGCACCATCGAGATGGCGCACCTCGCGTATGAATCCTTCTCCACTTCCCTCGCTGCCTTCGAGGAATACGACGAAGACAAGATGGAGAAGATCAACAAGTGGGAGAAGCGCCTCGACGTTTACGAGGACAGCCTCAATTCCATCCTCATCCGCCTGTCGGCCCGTGAGCTGACCGACGAGCTCAACAACGAAGTCAACGAGATCCTCTACTGCATCCGTGAATTCGAGCGGATCGGCGACTACGGCGTCAACATGGTCAACAACGCGAAGAACATGGTCGAACGCAAGGTCGTGTTCTCCGACAACGCCAACCGGGAGATCGCCGTCCTGAACTCCGCCGTCCGCCAGATCCTGCAGATCACCGTCGACGCCTTCGAACAAGACGACGTCGCGCTGGCCGCCAAGGTCGAGCCCCTCGAGCAGGTCATCGACAACCTGACCGAGACCATCAAGGCCCGGCACATCGACCGCCTCCGCTACGGCGACTGCCGCGGCGACACCGGTATCGTTCTGGACGACTACGTCACGTTCTGTTCCCGTGTATCGGACCACTGCTCGAACGCCGCCGTCACCATCATCCAGACCCGCAACGCGAGCCGCGATGCACACCAGTACCTCAACAAGCTCAAAAAAGGCAACGATGCCGACTACCAGAAGAGCTACGCGGACTTCGAAGAGACCTTCCAGCTTCCCGAATACACCTGGAAGAAGAACAAGAAGAAGGCTTCGGCCGAAGCCGAACCGGCAGCGGACCCCGCTCCTGCTCAGGCGTAACGGACCAACACATAAGAAAACAGCCTGCATCGAACGATGCAGGCTGTTGTTTTGTCTGTTTTCTGTTTCCCACGGCTCAGCCGATGGTGCCGGTCGTGGTGTAGGCGGTCGTGGAGGCCGCCGTGTATGCGGTGGTCGCCGTTGCAGAGTAGGTCGCCGCGGTGGTACTTGCGGTCGTAGCCGCTGTGGTCGTAGTCGTCGAGGCGGTGGCTGCCGCTTCGGAACCGGCCTTGTAGTAGATCCACGCGTTCTTCGTCTGGTTCGACAGGGTCTCGTAGTCCCAGAGTTTGCTCGAGTTCGTGTAGCTGAAGGGGTCGTTGACCTGGAACTTGCCGTTCTTGTAACCGTAGAGCACGATGAAGTGGCCGCTGTGGACCGTGAAATCGCCCTTGCCGACGGACAGGATGATCATGCCGCCCTTTTCGAGGGCTTCCTTCATCTGTTCTTCGGTGTACTTGTACTGCGAGGTCACCGTGAGGCCGTAGTGCCGGGCACCTTCGGTCATGAGGGTCCAGGCGGTACCGACGTTGTTCACGTAGTAGCCGTTCTGCATGGCGAACTGAGCGACGTTGAAGGGGTCGATCTGGGTGTTTCTCGTGAGGCCGTAGCCGACCATTGCGAGGGCCGTGGGGCCGCAGCCGGAGATGGCCATGCAGTTCTCACCGTAAGTGGCATAACCCCAGCGCTTGTCCCACTGGACGAACAGCGGATGAGAGGACTTCTTCTCCGCTGCGGTCAGGCCGCCGTGGCCGACCGGTTCGGTCTTGAGGTAATCGGCGACGAAGTCGAGGATCTCGGGGTTCATCTCGAGGTCATCGATGAGGTACTCGGGGTAGTCCTCTTTGTGGGCCATGATGTTTTTATACTTCTCGCTGTTGCGGAGCATGTCCTTTTCCTCATCGGTCAGGACACGGGCCGTGCCGACATTGGCGGTCGTCACTTCCGCTGTCGCCACCGAAGAAGTCTTGAGTCCGGTCCCCTTCTCCGCCTGCCGGTGCTGGACGAGTTTGACAAGGCCGAAGATGGCTGCGGCAAGGACGAGGAGAGCCAGGATGATGATCAGCACTTCCTTCACCCGGGACGGACGTTTTCTCGAACGTCTGCCCGCAGAGCTTCCGCGGCCGGCATAGTCTTTACTGTAGCTGCTGGCGTAGTACCCGGTCTGGGTGCGGGTCGTTTTCTTTCGACTCATGAGAGGACCTTCTTTCTGTAACCGGAATGTGTTCAATACTATAACGCTTAAGACGTAAAAATGCAACTGAAAACGGCCCGTGGAGATTCCGCGGGCCGTTTGCCTTTATGTTGAATCGTGTGTTGAGAGCAGCGTTCGTTACGCCTTGGTGATCCAGGAGAGCTGGACCCAGCCGGTCAGACCGTTATAGACGATCTTGCCCATGCCGTTGGAAATGTCAGAGACATAGACGCGGGTGTTGTCCGGGACCTTGCCGAGGATGCTGGCAGAGGCGCGGTCAGAAGAACGCATGTTGAGGTTGCTGCCGTTCGCGTCGACCTTGTAATAGCCGGTGCCGCTCTTGGCCGTGCCGGAGGCATTGGATTTGGAGCCGCCGCCGACGCCGAGGTAGACATAACCGCGGATGCCGCCGTAAAGGCCGGCAAGGGACGAAACGGGAAGCGTACGGATGACGCAGTAGCCGTGTGCGGGGTCGGAGATCGGGGTCGCGCCTTCACTGATGGTGGCGGTGTCACCGTTGATCTCTTCGACAACGAACACGTGGTTCGGATAGATGGCCAGGGACTTCGCACGGGGCTGACTGCCTCTGGTGAAGCCGTAGAGGGCATACTTGGAGTTCAGCCAGTTGGCCGGACCGTGGATGATGATGTTCTTGCCGGTGAGTTCTCTCGCACGGGAAGAAGCGAACCAGGCACAGCCGCCTCTGCGGTACGCGACGCCGGTGGTCGTGGCAAGGGTGGTGTAAGGTGCCGAGTTGATATCGATATAGATGCCGTTGAGGCCGTTGTTCATGATTCCAGCAGAGCAGCTCGCCTGGGCCTTGTTCCCCGTCATGTTGACGACGCCAATGGTAAGGCCGACCAGAAGTACGAATGTAATGATGATCGAGATGAGCTTGCTCTTTTTGATATGTTTGATGTCCATATTTCCTCCTCGGAAATTACAAAAGAGTTACAACGTGTTACATTTTAATGATTCATGTTGTAAAAATCAACCCTAATTTGTAATTTTTGGGACCCTTTTACGGGAAACATGGAGTGTTTCACAGGCTTTTACAGCAACATGCACAAGGAATCAGACATATTTTTGTCACATCCGTGAGGATGTACGAACAACAGCCACCGGAAACCGGTGGCTGTTTTAAATAATAATTATTAAATATATAACCTATTAAAAAGACTCAGTCGAGCTTCATATCGCCGTCTTTGACCCATCCGATCTTCTTCAGACCGAAGTTGATGAGCGGACAGAGGATGGCCGGCAGGACGAAGCAGATCAGCACGAGGCCGGTCCAGTCCATCGCCGTGATGGCATCTTTGGTACCGGCGGCGATGTCGCTCACCCATCCGGTGTAGACGCCGATCTGACCGACGAGCCCGCAGGTGCCCATGCCGGACGAGACCGGAGTGCCGTTCATCTGCATCTTGAAGACGCAGGTGGCAAGGGGACCTGTGATGGCGGAGGTCACGATGGGCGCGATCCAGATGCGGGGATTCTTCACGATATTTCCCATCTGGAGCATGGAAGTACCGATGCCCTGGGACACAAGTCCTCCCCACTTGTTCTCCGGGAACGACATGAACGCGAACCCGACCATCTGAGCACAGCAGCCCGCGACGGCGGCGCCGCCGGCAAGACCGGTGAGGCCCAGTGCCGCGCAGATGGCGGCGGACGAGATGGGCAGGGTCAGTGCCATGCCGACGAGGACCGACACGAGGATGCCCATCAGGAAGGGCTGCAGGTTGGTCGCCCACATGATGAGGTCGCCGACCCACATGGCCGCTTTGCCGAGGGCGGGCGCCCACCAGGCGGCCAGGCCGACGCCGACGCCGATCGTGACGAGGGGCGTGACGAGGATGTCGACCTTCGTCTCCTTGGAGACCAGTTTGCCGAACTCGGACGCCAGGATGGCGATGACGAGGACGGCCAGCGGACCGCCCGCTCCCCCGAGCGCGTTGGCGGCAAAGCCGACCACGATCAGAGAGAACAGGACGAGGGGCGGCGACTTCAGCGCATAACCGATGGCAGCCGCCATGGCGGGGCCGGCCATCGCCGTGCACAGAGACGCCACACTGTATTCGGTCGTGCCGACCGTCGCGATGGTCTTCACGAGGAAGTCGAGCGCGTGGAACTGGGTCCCCAGTGTGGAGAGGATGGTCCCCACAAGGAGCGTACAGAAGAGTCCCTGTGCCATGGCACCGAGCGCGTCGATGCCATAGCGTCTCAGAGAGATCTCAATGTCCTTCTTCTTTAGAAACTCTTTGACTGATTCTTTCGTCATAAGGATGACCTCTTAGCCGATCGGCTCAAAGTCTGCAACACCGTGTTTGCAAAGCGGGCAGATGAAGTCATCGGGCAGTTCATCGCCTTCATAGATATAGCCGCAGACGGTGCAGACCCAGCCCTTCTTGCCTTCGGTATCCGGTGCCGGTTTGATGTGTTTCTGATAGTAGGTGTACGTTGCGGTCTCCGCGGTGCCGAGGACACGGGCTTCTTCGACCGTGCAGATGAACATGCCGTGGGTGTCGAGGTCGACATACTGCTCGACCTTCAGGGACATGACGGCGTTGATGTACATCGGGAGGAAGACGAGACCGTTATCGGTGCGAGGCATTTCGCCCATGCCGGCAAACTTGTCTGCATCGCGTCCGGACTGGAAGCCGTACTGCTTGAAGATGCTGAACGGAGTCTCGGTGGTGAGGCAGTTGACGTTCATGATGCCCGTCTCTTTGACGATGTCATGGGAGTAGTTGCGCTTGTTGATGCAGACCGCGATGCGGTTCGGGTCGTCGGTGACCTGAGTGACCGTGTTAACGATGAGGCCGTTGTCCTTCTTGCCGTCGTTGGTGGTGACGACATAGAGGCCGTAGCCGATCTTGAAGAGAGCTGTGAAGTCGTTCTTGTGAGCGGTCTCTTCGTGGCGCTCCTGATAATCCATGGTCAGTTCTTCGACCAGGCCGTCCATCTGAGCCTCGTTCTCTTCGTTCATGGAGGAGAGGATCTTGACGGTGTTGTTGCACCAGGTGATGTCCTTCTGGCCTTCGAGCATCTTCTTCATGGTCTTCGCGGCGAGTGGAGCCCAGGAACCGTTCTCGATGAGACCGATGGTCTTCTTCTGGAAGTTGCGCTCGGTCAGGTGGTCGATGAACGTTCTCATGAACGGGAAGATGTCCGCATTGTAAGTGGTGGTCGCGAGGACGATCTTGCCATAGCGGAAGGCGTCTTCGACACATTCGGCCATATCTTCACGGGCGAGGTCGTTGACGACGACTTTCGGGCAGCCCTTCGCTTCGAGTTTCTTCGCGAGCTTCTCGACCGCGGTCTTGGTGTGGCCGTAGACGGAGGTGTAGAAGATGGCGACACCTTCGGTCTCGACTTCATAGGAGGACCAGATGTCATAGAGGTTGATGTAGTAGCTGAGGTCGCCCTTCAGGACCGGGCCGTGCAGGGAGCAGATGGTCTCGATCTCGAGGCCGGCGGCCTTCTTCAGGACGTTCTGGACCTGCTGGCCGTACTTGCCGACGATACCGATGTAGTAGCGTCTCGCCTCGCATGCCCAGTCTTCCTCGACGTCGTTGGCACCGAACTTGCCGAAGCCGTCGGCGGCGAACAGGACTTTGTCGTATGCGTCATAGGTCATCATGACTTCCGGCCAGTGGACCATGGGAGCCGCGATGAACGCGAGTTCATGTTTGCCGAGGTTCAGGGTGTCGCCCTCTTTGATTTCGAGTTTCTTGTCCTCGGGGATCTCCTTCTCCTCATGGAAGTTGTGGAGCATGGTGAATGCTTTTGCCGAAGCGACGACAGTGACGTCCGGGTAGGTGTTCAGGAACGCCATGATGGAACCGGAGTGGTCGCATTCCATGTGCTGGACGACGAGGTAGTCCGGTTTGCGGTTGCCAAGGACCTTGGCGACGTTGCCGAGCCATTCCTTCGTGAAATGCTTGTCGACAGTGTCCATGACGACGATCTTCTCGTCGACGATGACATAGGAGTTGTATGCCATGCCGTTCGGGACGATATACTGACCTTCGAAAAGGTCGATGTCGTGGTCGTTTACACCGACATATTTGATGTCGGCAGAGACAGTCATAGTACGATCTTCCATAATACTTGTTACCTTTCTATGCGTTGAGATTCAGATGGGTTTTCTGATTGCTTAAACAGTTTAACATATTGTCTGTCAGCCGCCAATGACTTTGTTGACGACGTCGAGGAGTTGTGCGTTCTCCGGCAGGACGGCGGCGCCGTATTTCTGTCCGGCGAAGCGGTCGGGCAGGATCTTCGTGGAGGCGTCATCGTACCCGTTCAGGATGCTGACGTCGACCGCGATGCAATCGATCTCGCCTTTCTTCAGTGCGTTGTACAGAGCCGGGTATGAGCCGTAGGCCGAGAACCGGGGAGACACCTTCAGCTGGTTCGCTGTGGCGATGTACTCGATCATGTCGTGACGGGTCGTCGAGTTTTTCGCGACGCCCACGATCTTGCCGTCGAGGTCAGCCAGAGACTTGATGTTCGTCGTGCCGAGGGAGTTGAGGTCCTCCGGTGTGTAACGGACCATGAGGCCGATGTAGCTCGTGTAGTACGTGTCGGAAAGCGCGAACTTTTTGGCGCGTTCCCGGGTCTTCGTGTACGTCGCGAGCAT
>JAFTZU010000040.1 GCA_017461005.1 Clostridia bacterium | reverse complement strand
GTCAGGACCGCCGCGAAGGAGAGGACCATGATGAAGATGAGGTACGGGTAGAAAAGTTTCGCCGGGGCTTTCGGCATGGTTTGCTTGAATTCGCCCTGGCCGTACTTGAACTTCTGTACGACAATGGCTACGTCAAACAGACACCAGATGCAGTTCCAGACGCGCTGGACAGGGGTGGCAGCGGACAGGTCCAGAAGGCTGCCCTCCGGGACGATGGGCGCGCCGAGGAACCCGAAGATGAATTCCCAGGCAAAGTTCAGGCCAAGGACCATCAGGGGCATACCGGAGGTCTTGTCCTTGAAGCCGCGGTAGATGATCATGATGTACGCATAGGTCCAGAACGCACCGCTGATGATGGTCAGGATCGTGTACAACATGTTGTCGGCGGGGACCGCCATGGCGGACACCGTGATGGGCTCACCGGTCACAGGGCTGATGAGCGCAGGCAAAAACGTGTTCATTCAGTTTTCCTCCTCACATGATTTCAGACTGTTTCTCGTCCACTCTTATCTTATCCTCCGCGATGTAAGGATAACAGGTTACAAACCCCTGCAGATGTCACAAAACAAGCCCCGCCGGGCACACAGCCCGGCGGGGATCGTTTCATCGTTGTTACTGCATCAGCACAGCCTGCCGTCCCAGCAGTTTGTACTTGTCGTTGAAGGTGGAGTGAACTGAACCCAAAATGTTAGACACATTTTGGGTTCACTTCAACGCCGGCGGCTTCTTTTTACTGCAACAGTTTAAAATGACTTTTACGGCACTCGATGAGGCCGTCTTCCTTCATGCGGGTCAGGTCCTTGGACATGTTGGTGCGCTCACGGTTCAGGTAGTCCGCCAGCTGCTGGCGGTCGAAGGGAATGTCGAACTCGTTCGACTGTTTCTGCAGCGCCACCGTGTTCAGATAGGCCAGCAGACGCCCGCGTGCACTTTTCGGCGCGGTGTGGAAACTCCGCCCGGAAAGGGCGAGGTTTTTGCGCGATGAAATGCCGAGCAGGTTGCGGATGAGCTTCCCCTTCCAGGAACTGAGGTCCTCCTCATCCCGGAGGCAGGCAACGTTCAGAAACAGAACGCGGCAGTCCTCGTTGGCCCGGACGTCCACCAGCATGACCTCCTGCGAAAGTGCATACGTCTCCGCGAACAGCTGTCCTGCACCCACATGACTCAGAATGGTGCAGTTGCCCCAGAGGTCGTTGTTTTCAATGGTGACACTTCCGGACAGGACCAGGCCCATGCGGTCGGTCCGGAAGCCGGCGTGCAGGAGCAGATCGCCCCGGGCAAAAGCCTTTTCCTGCGCCTTCAGCGCCGCCAGACACTCCTCCCGCTCCGCCTCGGTCAGGCTGCGGAACAGCGTGGTGTTCTCCGGTATGGAAACGTTCATAGCATCCCTCAAAAATTTTTCAAAATGTGGCTCGGGCCACATACTTTCTTCCTCCACTCTACTATACTGAAGGCGAAAACACAAGAGAGACCTGCGAGGAGGCCATGACCATGATTCGAAAAATCATCCACATTGACGAAGAAAAATGCAACGGCTGCGGCATTTGTGCCGAGGCCTGCCACGAAGGCGCCATTGAAATGGTGAACGGCAAAGCCAAACTCATGCGCGAAGACTTTTGCGACGGCTTTGGCGATTGTCTTCCCGGCTGCCCCACCGGCGCCATCACTTTTGAAGAGCGCGAGGCGCCGGCCTACGACGAGGCCGCGGTCGCGGCCGCCCAGTCAGCAAAGGCGCAGCAGGCCGAAGTGCACGCCCTCCACGAAGGCGGCTGCCCGGGCTCTCGCATGGTGGAGTTCCACAGAGACGAAACGCCCGCTCCGGAAGCTCAGGCCGCGCCGGCTGCTGCCCCCGTCTCCCACCTCAACCAGTGGCCGTGCCAGATCAAACTCGTGCCGGTGCAGGCGCCGTTCTTCGACGGCGCAAAGCTCCTCATTGCAGCGGACTGCACGGCATACGCCTATGCAAACATGCATGAGGACTTCATGAAGGGGCGCATAACGCTTGTCGGCTGCCCGAAGCTGGATGACGTGGACTACACGGAAAAGCTGACCGCCATCATCGCGCTCAACGACATTAAAGAAGTGACCATCGTCCGCATGGAAGTCCCCTGCTGCGGAGGCCTGCAGAGAGCTGCCGAGAACGCGCTGCGCGCCAGCGGCAAGTTCCTCCCCTGGCAGGTCGTCACCATTTCCCGCGACGGCCGCATTCTGGACTGAAAACATAAACATAAAAACCGCCGACCAAACGGTCAGCGGTTTTTCGCGTTTCTCCAGCAGGGGTCAATCGCCAAGGTGCTCAATGAGGTAGTTGTCGTAGCCGATCTTGTCGATGATGCCCAGGTGTCTGGCCACCCAGTCTCTGTGCAATTCCAAAAGCAACTTCCCCGTGGGCGATTCACTTCTCTAACTTCGCAAGGTACTCCCCATACCCGGCAGCTTCCATCTCGTCCTTCGGGACGAACCGCAGCGCCGCGGAGTTGATGCAGTACCGCAGGCCGCCTTTGTCCCGCGGCCCGTCCGGGAACACGTGCCCGAGGTGCGAGTTCGCACCTGCCGACCGGACTTCCGTCCGCACCATGAAGTGGGACAGGTCCCGCTTCTCCTTCAGTGCGGACTGGTCCACCGGCTTCGTGAACGCCGGCCACCCGCACCCGGAGTTATACTTGTCCGTCGAGAGGAACAGCGGTTCTCCGCTGACCACATCGACATAGATGCCCTCCTCGAAGAAGTCATCATACTCCCCCGTGAAGGCGTACTCGGTCGCCGCATTCTGGGTCACCTCATACGCGAGGTCCCCAATGCGCTCCCGCAGTTCCTGCTTGCTCTCTGCCATGCTGCCGCACCTGCCTTTCGTTGGGCGATTTACTGCTTCCAGTATACCACAAAGCCGCCGGCCCAAACGAGCCGACGGCTTTCCTGTGTGAGTTTTGAGATAAAGGAAAATATGTTGAGGACTTATGCTTTCACAGCTTTTTTGGCAGCCTTTTTCTGTGCGGCGATCTCCCAGCTGTCATCCTTCGGTTTCTTCAGGATGGTCACGAATGCCCAGATGGTGTACGCGGTCATGATGACGCCGGACAGGTACCACCAGTAGTGGTCGAAGAACGGCGATGCAGTCGTCCACCAGCCGAAGTTCTTCGGCAGGAAGTTCGTGAAGGCGATCAGCATGTTGTTGATGTAGAAGCCGAGTTCGAAGCGGGTGCGGGTCTCGCGGCGCATCGCGAACAGGGGCGGGATGGTGACGGCAAGGATGTTGCAAAGGGTGAAGTTCATCAGCATGACTTCGTCACCGGTCCAGTTGTGGATGAGGTTGATGATGCAAAGGCAGACGAGG
>JAFTZU010000039.1 GCA_017461005.1 Clostridia bacterium | reverse complement strand
TTTGTATAGTTTAAGCCTGGCTGGTTTTATAGTGCTTGACAAGCGAGAAAAAAAGGGTTAAACAGAGAATAGAGTTCTAGCTTTATAAAAAGGGAGAAGATTATGGTTTCTTTTGAAAGTGATTACATCGCCGGGGCACACCCCGACGTGCTGAAAGCGCTCATAGACACGAACCTCGAGCAGCTGCCCGGGTACGGTACAGACCAGTACTGTGAGAGCGCGAAGGAAAAGATCCGCACGGCATGCGAGTGCCCGGACGCGGACGTCGAATTCCTCGTCGGCGGCACACAGACGAATGCCGTCGTCATCTCGACTTTGCTGAAAGACTACGAAGGCGTCATCGCCGCAGACACAGGGCATGTATCCACCCATGAAGCCGGTGCCATCGAGCACTCCGGCCACAAAGTGCTGGCGTTGCCGCACGTCAACGGCAAGCTGGAAGCGCAGACTGTCAAAGAATGGGTCGAACGCTTCTATGCGGACGGCAACCATGAGCACATGGTGTTCCCGGGCATGGTGTACATCTCACACCCGACCGAGTATGGTACGCTGTACAGCAAGGCGGAACTCGAAGAACTGAGCGCTGTCTGCCGCCGCTACGACATGCAACTCTACCTGGACGGCGCCCGCCTGGCATACGGACTCGCAAACAAACAGACAGACGTCACGCTTCCGGACATCGCCCGCCTGTGCGACGTCTTCTACATCGGCGGCACCAAATGCGGCGCCCTCTGCGGCGAAGCGGTCGTCTTCACAAAGAACAACAAGCCGCAGCACTTCGTGCCGCTCATCAAGCAGAGAGGTGCGCTTCTCGCGAAGGGGAGACTCCTCGGCGTCCAGTTCGACGCACTCTTTACGGATGACCTGTACTTCCGCATCGGAGAGTACGCCATCGAGAAGGCGGAAGAACTGAAAGCCATCTTCGAGAAACACCGCATCGAGATCTACCTGCCGTCTCCCACAAACCAGCAGTTCATCATCCTGTCGAATGAACGGGCAGAGAAACTGCAGGACACAGTGTCCGTTAGTTTCTGGGAGGAGCTCAACGAGACTCACACCATCTTCCGCCTGGCCACCAGCTGGTCCACGACCGAAGAGGACCTGAAAGCCATTGATAACGCGCTTGGCTCCCTCTGAAATCAGTAAAATAGGCCCTGTCATTTTGGCAGGGTCTTTTTTGCACGTCGCACTTCCTGTTGCCTGTGTTTGATTTTTGTGTTATACTTTTGCCTACTGTTTTAATAGGTGAAAGGCAGAGGTGAGTGTTACCATGGCGGAAAACACAAACGTCTTATCGGAAGAACTACAACAAAAACTGGAGTTTTTAAAGCGATACATCTCCGAACTGGGCTCGTTGGCCGTTGGGTTTTCCGGCGGTGTAGATTCATCGCTGCTCACTGCGGTAGCGCACGATGTGCTGGGAGACCGATTGATCGCCGTGACCGCGGTCGACGCTTCTGTTCCGGAGCGGGAAGTAAAAGAAGCGGTCTCGTTTTGTGAAACAAGGGGCATACGACACATTGTTTGTAAAGTAGACCCTCTGAAGGAGGAAGGCTACCGTAAGAACAGTGCAGACCGGTGCTATTTTTGCAAACGCGGGATTTTTACGGAAGTCCGGAACATTGCAGATGACAACGGCATTGTCTACATGGCAGAGGGGTCGAACCTCGATGACATTGGAGACTACCGCCCCGGCCTGCGTGCGGCTTCAGAACTCTCTGTAAAAAGCCCTCTGCGAGAGGCGAACCTTACGAAGTCGGACATTCGTCTTCTTTCGAAAGCACTGGGACTGCCTACCTGGAGCAAACCGGGGTACGCCTGTCTTGCATCGCGATTTGCATATGGAGAAGAGATTACCGAAGAAAAGCTTCACATGATCGACCGGGCAGAACAGATCCTGATCGAAAACGGCTTTTTGGAAGAACGCGTGCGAATGCATGGCAATATTGCCCGAATCGAAGTGCCGCCTTCGGATATTCCGCGACTGGCTGCCGATGGAATTCGGGAGGAAGTCTATGAGGCTTTTCGGGAACTCGGGTTCCTGTTTGTTACCCTGGATCTCAAGGGGTACCGGCTGGGAAGTATGAATGCAACATTGAAGAAAACAGATAAAGGAAGCGAATGACATGAGCAATGTAAAAGAAATTGAGTTTGCGGTCGAACAGGCTGTTTTGGATATAGGTGTCAAGATCGTTTTTGCGGTCATCGAAGGAATTGATAACACGTCGGTTTCTCCGGAATGGATGGAAAAAAGAACGGAAACGATATCGCGGTTGCTGGAAGAATACAGCGACATCGATTATCATGCAGACCCGATCCTCGAAGGGTTCCATGTTTTGCACGACCATGCCGGGGTGAAGCGCCGGAAAAACATCCCTGCCAGTGAAAACCTGATTCGACT
>JAFTZU010000038.1 GCA_017461005.1 Clostridia bacterium | reverse complement strand
GGTTCTGCTGGTGACCGGTCATGCCGGTGATGGAGTTGTCGAGGATGATGATCTTCGAGTTGCTCTGGTTGTACGCCGCGTTGATCATGCCGGTGATGCCGGAATGGACGAAGGTGGAGTCACCGATGACGGCGACGGACTTCTTCGCTTCGTCAGGGCGGATCTTGTTGCGGCCGTGGAGGGCACTGACGGAGGCGCCCATGCCGATGGTAGTGTCCATCATGCTGAGGGGCGGCAGCGCGCCGAGGGTGTAGCAGCCGATGTCGCCGCTGACCATGACGTTCAGCGGTTTCAGAGCGCTGAAGAGGCCGCGGTGCGGGCAGCCCGGGCAGAGTGCCGGCGGGCGGGGCGGGATCTCCATGTCAGTGGTGAGGTATTCGGCCTCTTCCCCGAGGATGACCTTCTTGATCATCGCCTGGGAGTATTCGCCCTTCAGGTCGAAAAGTTCCTTGCCCCTGCACTCGATGCCGAGGACACGGACGTGCTCCTCGATGACCGGGTCAAGCTGTTCGAGGACGTAGAGGGTGTCGACGCCTTCGGCGAACTCCTGGATGAGCTTCTTCGGCAGCGGGTTCACGCAGCCGAGTTTGAGGTAGGAGACTTTATCGCCCAGCGCCTCTTTGGCGTACTGGTAGGTGATGCCGGCGGCGATGACACCGATCTTCCTGTCGTTCCATTCGATGGCGTTGATGGAAGCGGTCTCCGCCCACTCCTGCTCCGCCAGCTGACGCTCTTCGACCACGACGTGGCGCTTGATGGCGTTGGCCGGAAGCATGGAGTACTTCGGCATGTTCTTGACATATTCTTTGACCGGGACGTCGTCACGGTCTTCGAGTTCGACGATGCTGGACGAGTGGGCCACACGGGTCGTGAGGCGCAGGATGACCGGCGTATCGAACTTCTCGGATAGTTCGAAGCCGAGCTTCGTGAACTCCTTACACTCCGTAGAGTCCGAGGGTTCGAGCATCATGACCTTGGCGGCCTTCGCGTAGTGGCGGGAGTCCTGCTCGTTCTGAGAGGAGAACATACCGGGGTCGTCCGCGACCGCGATGACCAGTCCGCCGTTGACGCCGGTGTAGGCGACGGTGAACAGCGGGTCCGCCGCGACATTCAGGCCGACATGTTTCTGCGCGCAGAACGCGCGTCCGCCGGCGATGGAGGCACCGATGGCGGTCTCCATGGCCACTTTTTCATTGGGGGCCCATTCACACCAGATATCGTCGCTGTACTTGACGGCGTTCTCGGTGATCTCGGTACTGGGCGTCCCGGGATAACTGGAGACCAGACGGCAGCCGGCTTCATAAAGACCGCGGGCCACTGCCTCGTTTCCGAGTAACAACTGCTTCATAATATACCTTCCTTTAAGGGTCGATTACTTTTTGGTCTGCTGTTCGACCAGGTTCGCGCCGGCATAGAGTTCACGAAGTCTCGGCTTTTCGATCTTGCCGGTGGGGTTCCGCGGGACGTCCGCGAAGATGATCTTCCGGGGACGTTTGTACCGGGGCAGGCCTTTGCAGAAGTCGTTGACCTCCTGCTCGCTCAGGTGGCAGTCCTCCTTGACGGAGATGATCGCGGTCGCGATCTCGCCGAGACGCTCATCGGGAAGACCGATGACAGCGACGTCCTTGATGGCCTCGTGCTTGCGGAGGAAGTCCTCGATCTGGACCGGGTAGAGGTTCTCACCGCCGGTGATGATGACGTCCTTCTTGCGGTCGACGATGTAGATGAACCCGTCGGGGTCTTTGTACGCCATATCGCCGGTGCAGAGCCAGCCGTCTTTCAGGGACTCTGCCGTGGCAGCCTTGTCTCTGTAGTAGCACTTCATGACGCCGGGGCCCTTGACGCGGATCTCGCCGACTTCGTTCGGGCCCATCTCGTTGCCGTCCGCGTCGCAGATCTTCGCTTCCCAGCCGTAACCGGGGACACCGATGGCACCGACGTGGTCGATGTTCTCGACGCCGAGGTGGATGCAGCCGGGGCCGATGGACTCGGAGAGGCCGTAGTTCGTGTCATACTGATGGTTCGGGAACCGCTTCATCCAGCGTTCGATGAGGCTGTGCGGGACCGGCTGCGCGCCGATGTGCATGAGTCTCCACTGGTCGAGGATGTGGTCCGTGAGGTCGATGTCACCGCGGTCGATGGCGTCGAGGATGTCCTGCGCCCAGGGCACCAGGAGCCAGACGATGGTGCAGCGCTCGGAGGAGACGGCGCGGAGGATCCATTCGGGGCGGATGCCCTTGAGGAGGACCGCTTTGCCGCCGACCACGAGGGAGCCGAACCAGTGCATCTTCGCGCCGGTGTGGTACAGGGGCGGGATGCAGAGGAAGACGTCGTCGTGGGTCTGACCGTGGTGGTTCTGCTCGGTCAGGGCCGCGTGTTCGAGGCTTCTGTGGGCATGGAGGATGGCTTTCGGGAAGCCCGTCGTGCCCGACGAATAGTAGATCGCCGCGTTGTCATCCAGCGTCAGCGGAACGTTCGGTTTCTCTTTCGAGCAGTATTTGATGAGTTCTTCGGCGCTGTCCGCGAAACTCGGGCAGTCTTCGCCGACGTAGAACAGGTGCTCCACGTCCGGGATGTCGTCGACGATCTCCTCGACACGGCCGACGAACTCCGGTCCGAAGACCAGCATGGAGCAGTCCGCCTTCTCGAGGCAGTACTTGATCTCCTGGGCGTCATACCGGTAGTTGAGGGGCACCGCGACGGCGCCGGTCTTGAGGATACCGAAATACATAGGCAGCCACTCGATGGAGTTCATGAGGAGGATGGCCACCTTCTCCCCCTTCCGGATGCCCCGGGTGAAGAGGAGGTTCGCAAACATGTTGGCGCGCTCGTCGAAGGTCTTCCAGGTCATCTCCCGGCGGAACTCCTTGCCCGGCACAGGCTGGACCAGAGAGTAGTCCTTCCAGGTGATGCGGCTCTTCTCGTCGAACTTCGGCGAGATCTCCACGAGGGCGACTTCGTCCGGATACAGTTTCGCGTTCTGTTCCAGATACTCAAAAATCAGCAAATGCTTCACCTTATTTCTGAAATGTTTTGGCGATGTACGTCTCGCTATAGTTAACAGGTATTATACACGCTTTTACGGTTTAAAGCAATAGAGACCGGCAAAAGCCGGTCTCGTATTTCGGAGTATGCGCGTCAGTCGAAGAACCGACGTTTCTTTTTGGATTTCGACGCTTTGTAGTTCACGGCGCCGGTGCCGTCGTTGACGGGTTTGTCGATGTACTCTTTATCGAACTCTTCGAGGAGTTCCTTCTGGTGGTCGGTGACCTTCTTCGGGACATCGACGATGACCGTGACATACTGGTCGCCCTTGCCTGCGGCGTGGGTGGGGTCGATGCCACGGCCTCTCAGACGGAACTTCGTTCCGGGCTGGGTGCCGGCGGGCATGTTGTACTTGACCTTGCCGTCGAGGGTGGGCACGTAGATCTCGGAGCCGAGAACGGCCTGGGAGTAGGTGACGACGACGTCGCAGAAGACGTCATAGCCCTCTCTCGTGAAGACCTCGTGGGGTTCGATGACACATTCCACGTAGAGGTCGCCCTGTGGGCCGCCGTTCGGGCCGTAGTTGCCCTGTCCGCGGACCGCGAACGCCTGGTGGTTGTCGATGCCGGCGGGGACGTCGACGTCGATCTCCACGGTGCGGCGGATCATACCGAGACCGTTACAGCGGTCGCAGGGGTCCTTGATGGTCTTGCCCCGGCCGTGACAGGTGGGACATTCCGCGGTGGACTGGAACATGCCGAAAGCGGTGCGCTGGGTCTGGGTGACCTGGCCGGTGCCGTGGCACTGGGAGCAGGTCTCCGGCTGACCGGTCTTGCAGCCGCTGCCATGGCAGACGTCACAGACCTCGATGCGGGGCGTCCGCACCTTCTTGTGACAGCCCTTGGCCGCTTCCACGAAGGTGATGTTCATGCGGGCATTGATGTCAGACCCTCTGCGAGGCGCATTGGGGTCCGCACGGCGACCGCCGCCGCCAAAGCCTCCGCCGAAGCCGCCACCGAAAATGCTGGAGAAGATGTCTCCGATGTCGCCAAAGTCGCCGCCCTCGAAGCCGAAGCCGCCGGGGCCGCCTGCCCCGCCGCCGTAGCTCGGGTCCACTCCGGCAAAGCCGAAGCGGTCATACCGGGCCTTCTTCTGGTCGTCGGACAGCACTTCATAAGCCTCGTTCACTTCCTTGAAGTGGACTTCGGCTTCCTTGTCGTCCGGATTCAGGTCCGGGTGGTACTTTTTGGCCAGTTTCCGGTAGGCTTTTTTGATCTCATCGGCGCTGGCGCTTTTGTCGACACCCAGCACTTCATAGTAATCTCTTTTGTCTGCCAAAATAAGCCCTCATTTCTGGGAGACGGTCAAAGGCTCCGCCTCAGCGTTTGCCAGCCGGACCCCCTCTGCGAGGGTCCCCAAGCGCTGATTCGGACCTTTGACCTTCTATCCGTGATTCATATTTTACGTGCAGGGCACGATCGTTCTTTTGGGAACGTTAGTCGACGTCAGTGAAGTCGACATCGGCTGCGTCGCCGCCGGGCTGACCGCCGAAGCCTGCGTCACCGCCGAAACCGGCAGCCGCGTTCGGGTCGAAACCTGCTGCGGAGGGATCGCCCTGAGGAGCGTTCGCCTGGTACAGCTTGGCGGAGACTTCATAGAACTTGGACTGGAGTGCTTCCTGCTTGTTCTTGATGAGGTTGGTGTCGGTGCCTTTCAGCGCCTCTTTCAGCTCATCGATGGCGCTCTGGAGAGCGTCCTTGTCAGCCTGCTCGAACTTGTCGCCCTCATCCTCGAGGATCCGCTCGGACTGGAAGACCATCTGGTCTGCGCCGTTGCGGAGGTCGACTTCTTCCTTACGGG
>JAFTZU010000003.1 GCA_017461005.1 Clostridia bacterium | reverse complement strand
GATCGGGCGTGTTGGTCCGGGACGTGATGGCGACCCGGATGACGGTGGACAGGTGGCCGACATGGCCCTTGAAGGCGGTCGGGTCCTGCTTCCACTCCTTGACGTTCGGCGTGTAGCCGAGGGGCTCGCAGAGGCTCTTCACCTTGTTGAACCATTCGGACTGGTCGTCGTTCTCGTCGTAGACGCCGGTGTAGGCTTCGAGGATGGCCGCGGCGTCTGCCGGGGTCACGTTCTCGGGAAGCTGGTCGAAGTCCTCTTTGTAAAGGTCGTCATAGAGGTAGGCAACGAAGTCCGGGACCTCGGACCATTTGGCGATATCTTTTCTCGGCTTCTTCCCGCCCCGGTCGACACTGAGGATGCTCAGGGCCTTGTCCTTGTCGGCGGTCAGAAGGTCGTAGAAGTCTTTGTTGTATTCCTCTGCCCAGGTGAGCACGCGGTCGAGGACCGTCTGCGCGTCCATGACAGAGATGACGTTCTTCGAAACGTCGTTGAGTTTCGCAAGGTCGAACAGCGCGCCGGACACGCTCATCTTCTTGAGGTTGAACGGGAAGTCCGAGAGCGGCGCCTCCTTGTTCGCACGGCGCCAGTCTTCGAAGTTCGAGTTGGCCAGGGTCAGCAGGTACTCGAGGACCGCCTCTTTCGGGTAGCCCTCCTCGACATAGTAGCTGACCGCCGCCTCCGGGTCCTTGCGCTTCGAGAGCTTGCGCTTGTTGCCGTCATCGAGTTTCATGATGGGGGCGATGTGCGCGTACTTTGGAGCACGGAACCCGCAGTACTGGAACAGCTGCAGGTGGACCGGCACGGAGGAGATCCACTCGTCGCCGCGGACCACGTGGGTCGTGCGCATGAGGTGGTCGTCCACACAGTGGGCGAAGTGGTAGGTCGGGATGCCGTCGGTCTTCAGGAGGACGATGTCCATGATGTTCTCCGGCAGTTCCATCTTGCCCTTGATGATGTCCTGGTAGCGGACCTTCTTTTCGGGGTCGCCCTGGGACTTGAGACGAAGGACATAGGGCTGCCCCTCGGCGATCCGCCGCTCCACTTCTTCGAACGGCATCTCCCGGTCTCTGGCGTACTTGCCGTAGTAGCCGGGGTTCACGCCCTCTTCCTCCTGCTGCTTGCGGATGGCTTCAAGCTCTTCCGCCGTGCAGAAGCAGGGGTACGCGAGTCCTTCTTCGGTGAGTTTCTTTGCGAAGCAGCGGTAGATGTCTCTGCGTTTGCTCTGCTGGTACGGGCCGTAGGCGCCGGACTCCTGTTCGAAGCCGGTGATGCCCTCGTCCATCGTGACGCCGAAATCGGAAAGCCCCTTGACGATGCCGGAGACGCCGTCTTCCACTTCCCTCTTCTTGTCGGTGTCCTCGATGCGCAGGTAAAAGACGCCGCCGGTGGTGTCCGCCGTCAGTTTCGCGACATAGGCGGCAAACAGTCCGCCGATGTGCAGGAAACCGGTGGGACTCGGTGCGAATCGCGTGACTCTGGCACCTTCGGCAAGACCTCTCTCGGGGTACATCGCCTCATAGTCTTCCGGGGTCTTTTCCACATCCGGGAACAGCAGTGCTGCGAGTTTCATGTAGTCTGTCAAAAAAACCGCTCCTCACAAAAAATGGTTCTTAATATTATAAGGGAAACCGCTATAAAAGTAAATAGAACGGCACCCGGGCGGATGGCTTTCGTTTACATAACGAACTTTCATATAAAAGTGGGGTTTTTTCAGGGTATTATAGTGTCGGTATAGTAATATTATTTATTAAACCGACAAGGTCAAGGTGCTAAATGGTAACATACTAATACCAATTGGACGGCCTCTGTTTTCAGAGGGAGATCGTGTACAGTGACCGTTCCGATAAAAAAAGGAAACGCTTCAAACCCGACAACAAAAAGGGCAACAGGTATCACCATGAACACGTATCAGAAGATCATTCGTGACCTCAGAGAGGATCACGACATGACTCAGGAACAGGTGGCACATTATCTCGGGACCTCACAAACCATGTATGCGCGATATGAGCGGGCTGCCAGCGAAATGCCCATTCGGCACCTCATCAATCTCTCAAAACTGTACGGAGTTTCCACCGACTATATCCTGGGTCTCAGCAAAAAGAAAAAGTAGCACATACCCTTAAGGCAAATAAAAAAGCATCCGGAAAACCGGATGCTTTTTGCTTTGTTGTGAAGTTGTGGGACAAACTTACGCAAGCTCGATGGTAGCACCGACCTCGTCGAATTTTGCCTTCATCTCTTCGGCTTCTTCCTTTGCGACGCCTTCCTTGACGGTCTTGGGAGCACCGTCGACAAGGGCTTTCGCATCGGCAAGGCCAAGACCGGTGATCTCGCGGACGACCTTGATGACCTTGATCTTGTTGGCGCCGACCTCTTTCAGGACAACGTCAAACTCGGATTTTTCTTCAGCAGCAGCTTCGCCACCGGCAGCGGGGCCGGCAACAGCAACAGCAGCAGCAGCGGAAACGCCGAATTCTTCTTCGACAGCGTGAACGAGCTCAGACAGCTCGAGAACGGACATGGTTTTGATCTCTTCAAGAAGAGCAGTAACTTTCTCAGAAGCCATGATTTTTTCCTCCATTAAGTTGATTTTAAAATAGTAGTTGTTGGATTATTCAGCTGCGGGAGCTTCTTCAGCCGGAGCTTCCTCTGCGGGAGCCTCTTCAGCCGGAGCTTCCTCAGCGGGTGCAGCCTCCTCTGCCGGAGCCTCCTCTGCGGGAGCAGCTTCTTCAGCGGGAGCTTCTGCGGGTGCAGCCTCTTCAGCTGCGGGTGCCTCTGCCGGAGCTTCTTCTGCTGCAGGTGCAGCTTCTTCAGCAGCCGGAGCGACATCGCCCTCTTCAGCCTTCTTGTCGACAACAGCCTGGATGACCCGTGCGAAGGACGCGATGGGTGCGTTGAAGGCGTTGCAGACGGTGGCCAGAAGAACTTCATAAGTGGGCAGGTCTGCCAGAGAGTTGACCGTTGCGAGGTCGACGACCTCACCGTTCAGGTAACCGCTCTTGATCTGGAAATTGTCATGACCTTTGGAGAAGTTCTTGAGGATACGGGCAGCAGCGGTGTGGTCTTCCTTGGAGATCGCGATCGCGGTCGTGCCAACGAGGACGTCTTTCAGACCGTCGAGACCGGCTTCTTCCGCGGCTCTTCTGAGGATGGAATTCTTGATGACAGAATATTCGATGCCAGCCTCACGGAGCTCACGACGAAGGTTGGTGTCGTCGGCGACGTTGATGCCCTTGTATTCGACGAGAACGCCGGCGACGGAGTCGGTCAGTTTACCGGCGAGTTCCGCGACCTGGGCTTTCTTCATTTCGAGTACTTTTTCGCTTGCCATTTACGTTTCACCTCCTGGGGATAAAGAATAATGCTCTTCCTTTTCCAAGGAAGAGCATTTCTGTAAACTAAACGCAATGGCGTTAAAAGTCTTTGGAATGGCTCTTTCCTCGGCAGGTAGGACGGACCTGTTACGTGTCTTGCGACACACCTGCTGTCTTAGGTAAAGAAACAGCATTGGTATACTAGCACAGGGGTTCTCCCCTGTCAAGTAACTTTGTGACGACGCTTACTGAGCGTTCGTGTACTTCGCCGGGCTGAACTTGACGCCGGGGCCCATGGTGGAGGCCAGAGCGCAGGACTTGAGGTACTGGCCCTTTGCAGCGGCGGGTTTCGCCTTGACGATCGCGTCCATCAGAGTGTCAAGGTTCTCCTGGAGCTTTTCAGGGCCGAAGGAAGCCTTGCCGATGGGGCAGTGGATGATGTTGGTCTTGTCGAGTCTGTACTCGATCTTACCGGCTTTTGCCTCGGTGACAGCCTTGGCAACGTCCGGAGTGACCGTACCGGCCTTCGGGGACGGCATGAGGCCACGGGGACCAAGGACACGACCGAGCTTACCGACGACACCCATCATGTTGGGAGCGGCGATGGCAACGTCGAAGTCCAGGAAGCCTTCGTTCTGGATGCGGTCTGCAAGTTCCTCAGCACCGACGATCTCTGCACCGGCTTCTTCAGCGGCCTTGGCCATATCGCCTTTGGCGAAGACGGCGACGCGGACGCTCTTACCGGTACCGTTCGGGAGGACGACAGCGCCGCGGACCTGCTGGTCAGCATGACGGGAGTCGACACCCAGACGGATGTGAGCTTCGACGGTTTCGTCGAACTTTGCTTTCGCTGTATCGCAGACGAGCTTCAGAGCTTCGTCTACTTCATAAGTTTTGGTTTTGTCGATGAGCTTTTTGCTGTCGACATATTTCTTGCCGTGTTTCATTCTTCTTTACCTCCCGCGTTAGTCTTCCACAACGACGCCCATGGAACGTGCGGTACCTGCAATCATAGAGCAGGCTGCCTCGATGCTCGCAGCATTGAGGTCACGCATCTTCGTCTCGGCGATCTGTTTGATCTGGTCCATGGTGATGGTCGCGACTTTGGTCTTGTTGGGTTCACCGGAAGCTTTCTCGATTCCGCAGGCCTTCTTGATGAGGACCGCTGCGGGCGGGGTCTTGGTGATGAATGTGAAACTGTGGTCTGCATAAACCGTGATGACGACAGGAATGATGAGGCCCATGTCATTCTTGGTGCGCTCATTGAACTCCTTGGTGAACGACATGATGTTGACGCCGTGCTGACCAAGAGCGGGACCGACGGGCGGTGCCGGAGTTGCTTGTCCTGCGGGGATCTGCAGTTTAATGAAACCGATTACTTTCTGTGCCATTGTTT
This sequence comes from Clostridia bacterium, assembly GCA_017461005.1. Classification (GTDB taxonomy): domain Bacteria; phylum Bacillota; class Clostridia; order Oscillospirales; family Acutalibacteraceae; genus RUG420. The sequence continues at coordinate 2,024 of JAFTZU010000003.1, read as the reverse complement.
TGCACCTCCAAAAAAATGTGGTAATTGGCGGAGCGTGTTCTCCCCCTGCGGGGCACTCCTCCCACGGGACCTGGAAAAGTCCCTGTAACAAAAGCAGCGAACTGCTTATTACCAATGTTACGGTTTTTACACTCAGGCAAGTTCTACCTGATTCAGAGCAAGGTCGGCGGAAGTCTCTCGACCGAACATGGAGATCGTGACTTTGACACGACCTGTTTCGGTGTTGATCTCCTGGACCACGCCGGAGTAGTCGGCGAGGTTGCCGCCGGTGATGCGGACGAAGTCTCCCACTTTGTAGTTGACTTCGACGGTGGTCGCCACTTCTGCCTCATCGTCTTCGACGCCGAGGTTCGCGACTTCCTGGTCAGTCAGGGGGACCGGCTTGCTCTCCGGGCCTACGAAACCGGTGACACCGCGGGTGTTGCGGATGACATACCAGGCATCGTCTGACATGACGTATTCGTTGTCTTCTGCTTCGACAGCGACTTTGACGAGAACATAACCCGGGAAGATCTTGCGTTCGACCTCTTTGGTCTCACCGCTGTCCTTGACTTCGACGACCAGTTCAGTGGGGACGCGAACGTCGAGGATCTGGTCGTTCATGTTCCGGTTGTCCACGACCTTCTTGATGTTGTCCTGGACTTTGTTCTCATAGCCGGAGTAGGTATGGACGACATACCATTTCGTGATTCCTGCCATAGGACTGTCCTCCTTCGTTACAGTAGCCCGATTTGGGCCTTCAGAAGGATGACCGCAGCCTCTGCGTCAGCAGGGGAATAGTTGTAGATCAGCTCCCGAATCTTAACGAAGAGGGCGTCAAAGACCCAGACACCGATACCGATGACAAGAATGACCAGCAGAACGACGAGGAAATTCTTGAACGTATCTTTGGCACTGGACCAGTTGATTTTCTTCAGCTCTTTGAAAAGGCCCTTCCAGAAGTCTTTGAAGTTGGTCCAGAAACCGGGTTTGGCTTCCTTCTCAGCCTTCTTGTCCTTCTTCGGAGTTTCCTTTTTCTTGGCTGCGTAGGCGGGAACTTCTTTTTCAGCGACCTTGGCTTCGGCTTTCTCCGGAGCAGTGGCCTTTTTCTTATTCTTCGCCATTACAACTGCCTTCCTTACTTCGTTTCTTTGTGGAGGGTGTGTTTCTTGCAGAATCTGCAGTACTTATTCATCTCCAGCTTGTCGGGTGTGTTCTTTTTGTTCTTCATTGTGTTGTAGTTGCGCTGACCGCACTCTGTGCAGGCCAAAGTAACACGTACTCTCATGTCGGCACCTCCAGTTATGGATCATTAGTATTTGTCTTCTGCCTGGGAGGGCAGAAGCATCTGCCTCCCTCTCTGAGCGTCCTTCCCATGCGGCTTTTCGGGCGATTTGCACAAAGAGTTTTGTGACGTCCGCACTTAAAAAAGCGCGCAAAAAAAGAACCCTCTCGCAAGAGGTATAGGAATTCTACCATATCTCTTACCAAGGTTCAAGGATTTTCTTTTATTAAATTATATTTATTTATATAAGGGGAAACTCAGCCACAAGATAAGGGGTACTGCCCGTCTGCCAGGCACTACTCGCCCCCACTTTACCAGCAATCTCTCTGCTCCCCGCTTAGCTGCGGGCCGTGGCACCTCGCAGTCTGCAAGGGGTCTTCCCCCACTCCCCACTTAGCTGCCCAGCGGTGCCACTGGCGACGACAACAAAAAACAGGATCGAGCGTGCTCGATCCTGTACGGGTCATACCCTGAAAACTGAACAAAGAAACATTTACTCATAAATCCTAATACTCTACATTAGACAAGCCCTCGACCGATTAGTACCGCCTAGCTGAACATGTCACCATGCTTACACTTGCGGCCTATCTACCTCGTAGTCTACAAGGGGTCTTACTAGCTTATGCTATGGGATATCTTATCTTGGAGGTGGCTTCACGCTTAGATGCTTTCAGCGTTTATCCATTCCGCACTTCGCTGCCCAGCTGTGCCACTGGCGTGACAACTGGTGCACCAGCGGTGCGTCCATCCCGGTCCTCTC
>JAFTZU010000037.1 GCA_017461005.1 Clostridia bacterium | reverse complement strand
GAACTCTTCGAAGTTGGATTTGACAAGCGTGACAGTGGGTCCGTAGATGACCTGAATGCCGGCGCCCTTGGCGACGACACCGGAGGCACCGGTGGACTTGAGGATGGCTTCATCGACGAGAGAACCGTCGTTCAGCGTCAGACGCAGGCGCGTAGCGCAGCAGTCGATCTCACGGACGTTGTCGACGCCGCCGCAACCTTTGGCGATGGTGGCGGAACGGGTGTCGAAGTTTTTCGGAAGACCGGAAAGTCCGCCGGCAACACCAACACCGGTAGCGGCACGGTAGTCGTCTTTCGTGACCATCTTCGGCTCTTCGTTGTCGCCCTCACGACCGGGGGTCTTGAGGTCCAGTTTCTTGATGAAGAAACGGAAGACGACGAAGTAGAGCAGGAAGTAAACGGCGATGACCGGGAGCAGCATGAGCCAGTTGGTCTTGGCCTGTCCGGGCAGGACACCGTAGAGGATAAGGTCGATGAGACCGTCAGAGAAGGTCGTACCGACACAAATGTTGAGAATGTGGCAGGTCATGAAGGAAAGGCCTGCGAATACTGCGTGGACGGCGAACAGAGCCGGAACCAGGAACAGGAACGTGAATTCGATGGGTTCCGTAATGCCGGTGAGGAAAGAGGTCAGAGCGACGGAGAACAGAAGGGAACCGGCGATCTTTCTCTTTTCGGGGCGGGCACAGGTGAACATTGCCAGAGCGGCACCGGGAAGACCACCCATCATGAACGGGTATTTACCGGTCAGGAAACGGCATGCTTCAACAGAGAAGCGCTCTGTGTTGGGGGAGGCCAGCTGTGCGAAGAAGATGTTCTGGGCACCTTCGACGAGGTTGCCGTCGATCATCATGGAACCGCCGACACCGGTCTGCCAGAAGGGCAGGTAGAAGATGTGGTGCAGGCCGAACGGGATGAGCGCACGCTCGATGAGTCCGTAAATGAACGTGCCGAAGTAGCCGGACTTCTGAACGATACCGCCAAGGGCAAAGATGCCGGACTGGATGAACGGCCATACGATGAACATGACCGCGCCGGTCGTAATACCGAATGCCATGGCGGCGATGGGGACGAAACGGGTCCCGGCAAAGAAGGAAAGCGCATTCGGAAGAGCCAGTTTATAGAACCGGTTCGTGAGCGCCGCGCCGAACAAGCCGGCGACGATACCACCGAAGACACCCATCTGCATGGTTGGGATGCCCAGCATGGTGGTGTAGGCACCATCCTTGACGTGGTCTGCTACCTGCAGTGCTCCGTCGACTTCCACGAGGTCTCCGGTGATCTGCGCGAGGACGCTGATGGTCGTCAGCATGATCAGGTAGAAGAGTCCCGAAGACAGGACCGAAACGGCTTTTTCTTTCTTGGCCATGCCCATGCCGACGGCGAGGGCAAAGATGAATGCCAGGTTGCCGAATACAACGTTACCGGCACCGGCAAACATTTCCATCAGACCATACAGGAACGAACCCGGGTGGAGTGCTCCCTCCAGTCCGTACGCGGCGATGGTCGTGGGGTTAGTAAAGGAACTGCCGATACCCAGCAAAATACCGGCGAACGGTAAGATGGCGATGGGCAGGAACAGGGACTTACCGATCTGCTGCGCGTACGCAAATGCTCGGGAGCCTCTGCTGTTCGGGTTCTTTTCCTTTTTTTTCTTCTCTTTTTTGACTTTAGTCGTCTCTTTGACGGCGGCTTCAGCCATAACTCAAAACACCTCCTGTTGTAATTGTGGCTTGGCGATTTACGTTGGACGGTTTTAATTGTACTGTCCAGACTTACAACCTCATTCTAGCGGATTGACAATGGAAAAACAATCTTGACATTCGTTTTTTTTACCAATTTATGAGTTTAATTAATT
>JAFTZU010000036.1 GCA_017461005.1 Clostridia bacterium | reverse complement strand
GTTACTGTAGAAAACCCAAGCTTAGCAAATTATTGGAGGTTCAAGAACATGAGTGAAGTTTTGAACAAAACCGGCTATCCCTCGATCGACAAGCCGTGGAACAGATACTTCAACCAGATCGACGGCGGCCACACTGTCGAAGTTCCCACCGAAACCATTTACAACTATCTGAAGAAGTGCAACGCGGACAACCTTGACGGTTATGCCCTCGACTTCTTTGGTCATAAGATCACTTACGGCGAGCTGTTCGACCGTGTCGAGAAAGTCGCTGTTTCCATGAGAGAACTGGGCATCCAGGAAGATGAGATCATCTCCATCATCTCGGTCAACGCAGTCGAGCCCTATGAGCTCATGTACGCTGCCAACCGTGCCGGTGCAGTCTTTGACTTCATCTCCTGTCTTGCAGACCACAAGGCTCTCGTCCATTACTTCCAGGACAACGAGTCGAAGAAAGTCTTCGTTCTCGACCTGTTCGCTGAGAAGGTCATCAAGGCTGCGAAAGAAGCCGGTTTCGCCGACAAGATCGTCGTTTTCGACCTTGCTGACGAAATGCCCGCTCTCACCAGGATCGGCTACAAACTGAAGACCCGCAAGCAGGACAAGTCCTTCTACAACGACCCGATGGTCATGAAGTACAAAGACTTCAAAGCCCTGTCCGACGGCAAAGCTCCGCTGGACTTCGAGAAAGACGCGTCCAAACCGGCCGCTCTTGCTCACACCGGCGGTACCACCGGCTTCCCGAAGGCTGTCCTTCTGAAGGACGTCTCCTTCAACGGCGTGGCCTGTGTCTACAACCACTACCAGCCCCTTCATGAGGGCCTGTCCTACTGCATCAACACCGTACCTCCGATCGTTGTGTACGGTTACTCTGTCGGTATGCATATGCCCATGTGCGCCAAAGCCACTCAGGCCATCATGCCGAAGTTCGAGCCGGAAAAATGGCCCGAGTTCATCAAGAAGTACAAGCCTGCTTACATCGTCGCTGTTCCGGCATTTCTCATCCCGATGCTCGAGAATCCGAAGATGGAAGGCCTCGACATGTCCGACCTCACTATCCTGGGCGTCGGCGGCGACGGCTGCACCAACGCCTTCGAAGCGGACGTCAACGCGTTCATCAAGGCGCACGGCTGTAAGACCGAAGTCGTCAAAGGCTACGGCATGACCGAAGTCGGCGCTTCTGCCTGCACCACGTACCCGACCGGCTACGCACAGGGCGATTTCCCGGTCAACGCTCTCGGTTCCGTCGGTTTCCCGCACCCGGTCAACGAGTTCGTCATCTGGGATAACGAGAACAACTGCGAATGCAAGTACGACGAGATCGGTGAGATCTGCATGCACTGCTCCACCGAGATGGTCGCATACAAAGACCAGCCCGAAGAGACCGCGAACATCCACAAGGTCCATCCGGACGGCAAGTCCTGGATCCACACCGGCGACCTCGGTTACTTCAACGAAGACGGCCTTCTGTTCATCTCCGGCCGTATGAAGCGCATCATCCTGACCGTTCAGGACAACATCGGCTACAAAGTGTTCCCGATCGTTCCGGAAGAGGCTCTGGCGATGCACCCCGCCATCCAGGACGTCTGCGTCGTCGCGATGAGCAACGACAAGGACAACCGCCTGAAGGCGTTCGTCTCCCTGAAGGAAGACAACAACCACGACCAGGCGACCGTCGAGAAAGAGCTTCGTGAGCTTGCCTCCAACGAGCTCAACGGCTACGAGTGCCCGTACCTCTACGAGTTCCGCGCCACTCTGCCGCTCACTCCCGCCGGCAAGGTCGACTACAAGACCCTCGAAAAACAGGCGTAAGGCTTTTGCACTACCACACAAACAGGAGCCATGTCACGTTTCCGTGACATGGCTCTTTCTTTTTTCGGTAACATCCGCCCTCGCAGCAGGCGGTCGGCGCCGCCTTTCTAGCTGCGGTGCGTATCGAAGCCCTTCGGGCTCTGGTGCCACTGTTCTGCTGAGCTGTCAAGGGCGCACCCGTGCGCCGCAATCCGTGCGGCAAAGCCCTGTGACAGCACATCAGCCCAGTGGCATGGGGCTGACAACAGGCAGAAAGGGGCGCTGTGCGCCTTTCCGCCTGTGATCCAACTGTTTTGTGCTCTTGTTTGGCCTATGCTAAGAGTTAAATCGGTCTAGACATGAAATATTGCTCATTTGGACCGATTTTGAAACATGCTTTTTTGAAAAGTCGTTCAGTAGCTGTGTTTTTCTGATTTCTGACCGACTTCGAGCTTATGCTTTTTGAAATAATCGGTGAAAGCTCCTGCTATCAGATGTTCCAGACCGATTTCTAGTCGTTAAATGAGTACTACTTCTCAATTATGAAGAGTATCACTTCTGTATATTTCTGTTTAAGAAAAATAAATCGGTCGGCTGAATCAGTTAGCCTCTTCACGACCGATGTATTCAAATGTGACACCTTACTCGTCGGTCGAATTGCGCTGCTTCAAACTATGTGACCGACTTTGCGAAATTGTATACATTAAAATCGGTCAGATGTCAGAGAAAAATCGAATGTGACCGACTATACAGAAAGGTTTAATGCATATCATTCAAACCAGAGCTTTATGATCTCTGTTATGGCAAGCGAGAAAGCCGGAAGGGGCAGGGGTCCGGGGAAGGGGAAGGTGGCTTTCTCCTACGCTCTTTGGCTTCCCCGTCCCCGGAAATAGAGCATGATCAGAATGGATCCTCTGATGTGATCAAAAGCGTAATAAGTTGCTTTTGGCACACAACAATTGCAATTTCTTTAAATAATAATTATAATAGTTCCAAATTGGCGTGAAACATTTCAGAAAGGAATTGCAGATATGGCAGTCAAGAGAAAGCTTTCTACCAAGGGGAAAGTCATCACCACACTCATTTACCTGCTGGCCATTGCCATGGTCGTGCTGGTCATTTACTTAAATCAGCATCCGGAAGCCACTGAGAAGGTCGTCCCGGACGTGCTTTCCAACACGACCACGACGACGGAGTTCGACAAGAGCGACCTCCCGTACAACGCGGAGGGCTCAGACAAGTATGCGGGCATTGAACCGGCGTACAAGTTCGGCGACATCGAACTGCGCACCGAAGGGGACAAGAAAGTCGCCTACTACAACAACCAGAAAGCTGAGAACTACACCGGCGTTTGCACTGACGGCACCGACTGGTTCTTCGTCCGTGACGGTGAGTTCGACCAGTACTACAACGGAATCGCCGGCAATGAAATGGGCGACTGGTACATCAAGGACGGCAAGGTAGACTTCACCTACAGCGGTGAATTCACCAGCAACTCCAACACCTACACGGTCGACAAGGGCAAGGCAGTCAAAAACTGACAGCTCCCCTGAGAATACAATTGCGAGAGCAGAGCGCAAGCTCTGAGAGTTTTTCGAATTTTCAGAATTCGAGGATATTATGGAAGCACATAACCCACTTGCACAATTGAACAAACATAATGTACTTTCGGCTCTGGTCCTGACGGTCGCCATTTTAGCTGGCATCGTCGGGCTGGGGCTTTACTCCGTTTTTGCCGACCCCACCGGCGGCTACAAGGTCTCGGACCTGGAAGTCCGTCAGGCGGAGGACCGCCAGTGGTATGCCTTTGAAAAGGGCACTAACAACAAGGCGATGAACTACTACGGCATCGTCCCGAACCAGTATGGCTGGTGGCGCATTGAGAACGGCAAGGTCAACTTCAAGGCCCACGGCGTCTACTACAACGATTACGGCTACTGGCTCGTCACTGGCGGCAAGGTCAACTTCAAGTATGACGGCTACCTCGAGATCGACAACGTCGTCTCTCAGAAGTACGGTTCCACCATCTACTCGAACGAGCGCGGTGAGCAGATCGCGAAACCGAAAGGGAAGACTGCGTTCTGGTACCTGGAAGACGGTAAGGTCCAGGTCAGCTACAGCGGCGCGAAGTACGGCACCATCCAGACCCGGTCCGGCTGGTGGCGTGTGAAGAACGGCAGAGCCGTCACGAGC
>JAFTZU010000035.1 GCA_017461005.1 Clostridia bacterium | reverse complement strand
TTCTTCTCTTGTGTACTTCATATCGTCCCCCATAAATGTGAAATGATTCAGGGTATACTGGTGTTGTTTTATTCTGTTTCAAGTATACAACACACTGCCCAAAACCGCATTTTTGGTGTACGAAATTAGTTTACCAGTCCACAGAGTGCTTTGATTTGTCAAAGGCAAACACAAATTGTTTTGAATGCCTTTGACAATAACGGGAAAACCAGCTTGAAAGCAGTAAAAAATGTCAAAGGCAATGGTGATTTTCCAAATATGCCTTTGATTTTCTTCCCAGCGAGAAAGCCGGAAGGGGTAGGGGTCCGGGGAGAGGGGAAGGTGGCTTTCTCCTACGCTCTTTGGCTTCCCCTTCCCCGGGAATATATCTCGACAAATTCGGATTTGTTGGGCAATAAAAAGCGGCTTCTCGGGGAGAAGCCGTTTTGTGTTTATGGGTTTTACAGGTGGCCAATGATGAGGCAGACCATAGGGATCGTCAGGACGGACAGAAGCGTCGTCATGAAGACCATTCCGGAGCTGTAGTCGGCGTCCGAGTGCTGGATCTCCGCCTGCATGGTGATCGTCGTCATGGTCGGCATGGCGAGGATCACACTGAGGGTGACGGCGATGTCTTCCCGGATCCCCGGCAGTGCGCGGAGCAGTAGATAAAAGAGCACCGGCACCGCCAGCATTTTGACGACAGCTTCCACGTAGAATTCCGGCCGGCGCAGGTACTGCGGGATGTCGATGAAGCAGAACATCGCACCGAGGTAGATCATCGCAAGAGGGGTCGCCATCTGCCCGATCCGTGTAAACGAAGTGTTCAGGAGGTCTGGCAGTTTGGCATCCAGAAGAACCAGCAGCACAGCCAGAAGGATGGCAAAGTTCATGGGGTTCAGCATCTTTTTGCCGACGGTCTTCGCGTTCAGTGTCAGCGCATGCTTCCCTTCGACCGGGGACGTCAGGATGACGCCGACCGTCCAGAGGATGAGCTGGTCCGGAATCGTGAACAGCGCCACATACAGCATGGCGGTGTCCGGGAACAGAGATGCCACGATGGGGATGCCCATGAAGCCGATATTTCCAAACATGGTGCATGCCTTAAAGACCTGCTTGCGGTTCCCCTCCAGCCGGAAGGACTTCGCCAGGCCGGCGGCGGTCACATACGCGACCACGTAGAGCAGCACCGTCAGCAGGATAACGACCCAGCTTTCGAGGAGGTCGCCCCTGGTCGCACCGTTGATGGTGTTGGTAAAGATATAAAACGGCAGGGCGATCCGCACCACAAGCTTCGAGAGCACCCCGATGGTTTCCCTAGTGATGATCTTCGTCTTCGCCGCAAGGACGCCGATGCCGGCGAACAGAATGAACTGGGCGATCTGCCGGATCACGATCAGAAAATAAGTCATTTACAGTGCTTCCTTCATGGAGCGGACGTATTCGCCGACGGGACCGGCCGCATCCTTGCCGTACTGGGCCACCAGCTTGACGATGGCGGAACCGACGATGGCGCCGTCTGCGACCGCGGCCATCTTTTTCGCCTGGTCCGGCGTCGAGATGCCGAAGCCGATGGCGCAGGGCGTGTCGGTGTTCTCCCGGACGACGCGGACGATGGCGTCGAGGTCGGTGGAGATCTCCGTCCGGGTGCCGGTGACGCCGAGGGAGGAGACGATGTACAGGAAGCCTTCGGCCTCTCTGGCAATCATCGCGATGCGGTTCGCCGAGGTCGGGGCCACGAGGGAGACGAGTTCCACGGCGTACTGGTGGCAGAGGTCGAGGAACTCCTCTTTTTCTTCAAAGGGGATGTCCGGCAGGATGAGCCCCTGGATGCCGATCTCTTTACAGGTGGCGATAAACCGTTCCGCGCCGTACGAGAACACGACGTTGGCGTAGGTCATGAAGACCATCGGGAC
>JAFTZU010000002.1 GCA_017461005.1 Clostridia bacterium | reverse complement strand
GTTGGAGTGGCCGGTGGCGTCTGCGACGAAACCGACGACGGCGGTGCCGAGGAAGGACGCGCCTTTGCCGATGATGTCGTAGAGTCCGAAGTACTCGCCGGTCTTTTCGGCCGGGATGATCTTCGTGAAGTAGGAGCGGCTCATCGCCTGAATGCCGCCCTGGAACATGCCGACGGCGACCGCGAGGATCCAGAACTCGGAGAGCTTGTCCAGCTGGATGCCGTACAGGCAGATGAAGAAGTATGCGACGATGCAGACGAGTATGATGTTCCGTGCCTCATGGGTACGGCTCAGGCGGCCGATGATGAGGGCACTCGGGAACGCTACGAGCTGCGTGACGAGCAGGGCTGCGAGCAGGCCGACCGTGTCGAGGCCGAGGGACGTGCCGTAGGCCGTCGCCATGTCGATGATGGTGTAGACACCGTCGATGTAGAAGAAGAACGCCAGAAGGAACAGGCCGACTTTGCGGTCGGTGGCGGCGTCCTTGATGGACTTGCCGAGTTCCTGGAACGCGTTTTTCTGTTTCGCTTCCTCTTCGGAAATGTAGTGGGTCTGCTTGTACACCTTGATGAGCGGCAGGGAGACGAAGAACCACCAGAGGCCGGTCAGGGCAAAGCCGATGGCCATGGCGTACTGTTCTGGAAGGGCCCAGATGCCCTGGTTGGACAGGACGTACAGTGCAAGGCACACGATGAACGGGATGACCGAGCCGATGTAACCCCAGGCGTAACCCTGGCTGGAGACGTCGTCGATGCGGTCTTCGGTCGTGATGTCATTGAGCATGGAGTCATAGATGACAAGGCTCAGGTTGAAGGCCACACGGGCGATGACGAACACGACCAGGAAGATGAGCCACTGCAGCGCGAAGCCCATGAAGAGTGACGCAATGGAACCCACCGCAACGGTGATGAGGAACAGCCGTTTCTTCATGCCTTTCCGGTCCGAGAACGCACCATAGACCGGGCCGGCGATGGCCGAGATGATGGTGGCCACAGACTGCGTGTAACCCCAGTAGGCAAGGTATTTGTCGGACGGAAGGCCGGCATGGCCGGCGACCATGTTGAAGAAGATCGGGATGAGGGTGGTCGCAAGCAGCACGAAGGCGGAGTTCGCGACGTCGTAGAGGATCCACTTCTTCTCCGTGGACGTGAGCTTGTTCTTGTTCTCTTTGCTCATAGTCTTTACTCCTGTTCAAAAGAGTGGGAGGACACGGAGTGTGCCCTCCCCTGTTGATTTAACTATAACACAAAAGACTGTGTTGTTTCATTAGTTATTTACTGGCTGGAGTCAGTCTGCGGACGGACCCATGTATTGACCGTCGAAGTTCCAGTTGAAGCGGTCGTCCCACTCGAGTTTGCCGGTGAGGCGGTCTAAGAGAGTCGTGACGAACTCGACGCCTTCGTCCACCGTATCGTTCAGGATGCGGTTCAGGACTTCGTTGGTCTCAAAGCAGCGCGGGTCCGGTTCTTCGCTCATGAAGAGGTCCTGGTACTTCTGGAAGCCGGCTTTTTCCGTGACGGCCATGAAGGCTTTTCGCGGAACGCGGGTCGGAAGTGTGAAGAAGGACAGGATGAGCTTCTGCATGCGGAGCGTGCCGTACATGTCCATGGTGGATGCGCCCGGGAAGAACTGCTTGATGTTCTCGGCCACTTCGAGGGTCGGATGGACGTGGTCTGTGACCTTATGCGTGAGCGGGTCGTAGCCGTCCATGCAGAGGAGCATTCGGTCGAATTCTGCTTCGATGGTGAAGTGGCTGGCCACGCCTTTGTCCACCATCTCGTTGACGTACTTATGACCGGTCCGGTCCAAAGCGTAATGCAGGATGAACCCGAAGAGGAACGCGAGTTTCTTCTCGCAGGTCTTGTTGGTCCAGCGGCCGAACTCGTCGTTACCGTAGTGGCCTTCCAGGAGGCTCTGGGGCTGCATTCCCTGACGGAAGTTCTTGTGGAGGAACGTGATCATGTTTTTGAGTTGAGAGTCCTGTGCGGGCTCTGAGAGCGTTTTAGGGGCCTCCCCGCTTTCCATTTCCTCGAGGATCTGGTTGCCTACCATCTGGAAGTACTCTTTGCCGGACATCTGGTGGAGTTTATCGCCAAGAGACGGCATGGAGGGTTTGGTCAAGAGGTAGAAGCTCAGGTCCGGGCCGTGGAGCGCCGGGTAGAAGTACTCGGGGTACTCGTATGCAAAGTACTGGTACTTTTCGGGAAGTTTCTCGACCACTTTCTGGCCGAACTTGTAGTGTGCATAAGAAGTTGGCATGGTAGTTCCTTTCTAGCATTGACATGCGTTTCGGACTTGAGTGTCCGAACAACTCCTATTCACCTGTATTATAGCAGTTTTGGACAAAAAGAAAAGCGCCGGAATGGGTTCCGACGCTGTGATGGTTTATGCAACAGAAGTAATTTCCATCTTCTTCCCCATGGCCGCTAATGCGGTCGAGATAAACTGGGGATTGGGGATCAGAGTAGTCTCCATGTAAGAGTCAATGTCCTCCTTCGGAACACCGGCAGATGCGAGGAACTCGTCGACTTCGATGTCAAGCGCAATGCAGTGATCAAGCATGCATTTGACAAACTCAAATTCCATGCGCATGGAGTCGTATTCTTTCTTTACTTTTTCATCCTTCAACAACTCTTCTTTAAACTCTTCAAAAGTCACTGATGATTCCTCCTTTCGAAGTCAGCCTTATAACGCCTTGCTCGTTCTAATTCTGCAACAGGCGTTTTCTGTGTTTTCTTGATAAATCCATTTGTCAGCACTATTTTATCCTTATCGAAGAAGAAATACAAGATACGTGCTATGTTGTTGCCTGACTGGATTCTTAATTCATAAAGACCATTTCCCATAGCTCTGGAATATGGCATATGGATGTTAGGACCTTCAGACAAAAGAACATTTACGACAAATCCGATTCGTCCTTTCATCTTCTCATTTTGAGAGAAAATGAATTCTTCTGCCGGTCGCCTCCCATTTTTTAGTTCATAATAAATGAGTTTGTACTTTTGCAATTCAATACCTCCTTAGAGTGAGTCTGCTTTCCATTTAGGAAAGAGAAACTCTAAGGAGATGTTTGTTTTAGCTCACTTAACGTTTTTGTGTCTTTCTTGCAATCTGGTTTAGCATCTATTTTGTATGCTATATTAGGGTATAAAATAAGTGGGATCAGCCTCTTGGCGGACCCCACTAAATCTTTGCTTAAAGTTGTTTTGCAAAGTTGGTCAGGTCGATCCTTCCCCAGCCGGCGTACTTGTCCTTGCCCTTCGCCTCGATGTCGACGGCGTTGGCTTTGAGGACATTGTAGATCTGCTTCTGGTTGTAGTTCGGGTGGACCGTCTTGATGAGGGCGCAGGCCGCGGAGACGTGCGGTGCTGCCATGGAAGTACCGGTCATGGTCGCGATGGCAGGGATGCCAAGTTCCGTAGACAGGCCTTTGACACCGGTGCCCGGTGCGACGAAGTCGATGGCGGAGCCGAAATTCGAGTACTCCTTATCCACGCGGTTGTTCTTGCCGATAGCGCCGACGGTGATGACATACTCGGAAGAGCTCGGGTAAGACTTCTTGACATTGGTGCCCTCGTTGCCGGCGGCAACGACGATGGTCATGCCGTTGTCAACCATGGATTTGAGAAGCTGGTCATAGGGTTTCAGTTCGAGTTCGTCCAGGCCGGCCAGGCTCATGTTGACGATGTCCGCGTCCATGAGCTGTGCATAGACGAGCCCCATGAGATTGTTGAAGATAGTGCCGAAACCAAGGCCGGTCATGGTCTTGACGGGCATGACCTTGACGTTGCTCGGTGTGGCGTCCACGATGGTGGAAGCGCAATGAGTGCCGTGGCCGTTGAAGTCGTGCGGGATGGGCGTAAACGCAATGAGGTCCGCCGCGTTGACAATGCGTCCATTGAAGGCGGTCTCAAGGTACGAGATGCCGGTGTCAAGGATGGCGACCTTCACCTGCGGCTTGTTCTTCTTCCGTTCGAGTTTCTGCTGGACCTTGTCCATGCCCATGTTCTTGATGCCCCAGGACATGTACTCCGGTGTGTCCTTCAGCTTCTTGACCTCTACGGCCTTCGGGAGCTGGACCTGGAAGACGGTGTCCAGAATGACGTTGGAAGCACCGTAAGCCTCTTTCAGGGCCTCATAGGCGATTTTAGTGGCCTTCTCCGTGCCGTACTGCAGGAAGTACCAGCCGTTGAAGTAGATGACGTCTGCGGCAGCCTCAATGAAACCTTTAGCCAGTGTGGCACCGGGGCGGACCATGATGCGGCCGGTCTGGTAGAGGTCGTTTAAGTCCACGTCTTCCCCGCTGTTCTCGTCCGGCAGGACGAACATGCGGGACTGTTCGAGCATCTTCTGCGCAGCCTTCAGGAACGTCTCCGCGTTCTTCGCCAGGTAGACGTCCGGGTCCTGCTCCGAAACGTCGATGGGCTTGGCTGCAAACGCGAGCGGAATGCAACTGATGATGAGCATGACACTCAGCAGAATTGCAGTGATCTGTTTGATGAATCGTTTGTTCATGTGTACTCTCCAATAAATAAAACTTAAGGGGCACTTTCCAGTGCCCCTATTTTAGCATATGAACAAATGTTACCTCAAGCCTTCTTGTCCACGTCTTCATAGAAGAAGGCGGACATGTTGGTGCCGTACTCGAGGGCGAGGATCATCTTCTCGTCCGGGTCGCAGAAATAGTCATACTTCCAGCGGGTGATGTAGACGGAGTCGAACAGCGAGCCGGAGCCTACGGACTCTTCCACTTCGTTGACGAACTTGCTGTCGAAGACATAGAGCTTGGACCAGTCTGCAAGAGCTTTCAGGTCCACTTCGTCCGCACGTTCGGTTCGCTCGAAGACACGGAAGACTTCGCCGTCGACTTTGGGCTCTGCCTCATAGACCTTGCCGCAGTCCGGGCACTTCCAGTAGACCACGTTCGGGTTGTCCCGAAGGGCCCAGCGTCTCCAGGACGCGAGGAAGTCGGTCAGGGTCAGGTCGGGCATCTGCTGGCAGGCCGCGAGGATCTCCTGTTCGTCGAAGACGTACAGTGCATCGCCGTCCCTGCTGTTCTCTAATACTTTACCGCACTGGCAGTTGAATTCAGCCATTCTAGTTTCTCCCTTAGTTTACTGTACTTTCTGGAACCCGGACTTGCCGGCCATATAGTTGGAAATGAAGCTGGAGGCGTCCGTGTAGCGGTCCATTTCACCTTCGATGTACTCCGCGTTCAGCGAACCGTTCTGGACGAAGACGTTCTCGGCGTGCAGAACGAGCATACCCTTCTCTTCCTGTTCGGGGTCCTTGTTCGTGGCCTCGAGGAAGATGTACACGGTGTTCTTCTGGATGGCGTGGATGTCCTGGTCCTCCGAAGTCACGCGGTAGTACGCGCTGACATACTTGTAATTGTACTGGCTCAGGTCGGAGTCGTCTTCCACGATGTTGTCCCAGATGAGGACGTTGCCGTTCTTCTTGCCGGCGGCCTGGACCATGGAACTGACCTGGCTGGCGGTCATCTTGTTGGAGTAGTTGTTGGTCTTGCCGGTGGCACCCGAGCCACTTCCGCTGCCGTTGCTACCACTGCCGCTTCCACCGCTGCCGTTGCCCCGGGTGGTGCCGTTGATGACGATGTTGCCCTGGTCGTCGACGATGGTGTCGTCTTCCACGATGCTGGGAGCCACGGTCGTCACAGCCGTCGTGCTGGTGGTGGTCAGAGGACCGACCTCCGGGACCTTGCCCTGGTTCATGAGCAGGTAGTACGCCGCAAGGAGGACGGCCAGGATGGCGACGACGCCGACCAGCGTGATGGCAACGATCTTGCCTCTGCCGGACGTGGGTTCGTCAGCGTCAAAAACGGCCTTTTCCTTGTTCTTCCGCGCTTCTTCCTGCGTGTTCTTGAAGTTCGAGCGGTACTCTTCCGGTGCGTCGAAGAACTCGTCTTCGGCTTCCCGGCTGGCTTTCTCTCTGTAGTAGTCTCCGCGGGATGTGTTCTTTCTGGGCATGCGGATTCACCTCCAAAGGTTATGTTCAAAATAATTGTAACGCGTTCCCTGTACAAGTCAAGCTGACGAGACAGGTTCGGCGATTTGTCTCATTCCGTTCAGGACTGGCTGACCGGCTCTGCTTTCTGCGAAGCTTCCACCTTGGTGGTCTGCTCCTGAGCCTGCGTCGTTGCCGCCTGTTTGGTCGTCGCTTCCTGCTTGGTAGTCGCTTCCTGCTTCGTCGTGGGCTCCTCGACTACTTTGTGTTCCTTGGCCTTGAGGCTCTTCAGGAACAGAGACATATGGTTGCCGATTTGGCCGTAGTAGTAAGCGGTCATATGCATGTTGTCGACGGTGCTCGTCAGGTAGTTCTTGTTGTTGACGATGCTCTCTGTACCAGTGTACCAGTAGACGTCGATGTCCGGGTCCTCGGCATAGGAATCAGCTCCGGCCTTGAGTGCGGATTTGTAGTCTGCGTAGGTCAGGCCGATCAGGTTCTTATTGTCGCCCTGGGCACCGTAGAAGATGTCCACGAGGACGACCTTGGTACGGTCCTTCCCCGCTTCCAAACGTTTGCGGCTGGCTTCCTTGAGGAGGCTCAGGTGCTTGTTGAGGGCACCGTAGAACTGCTTGACGTCTGTCGAGTTCAGGTCACCCAGCGGGACGCGGCAGGAATAGTCGTTTGCGCCGCCTTCCAGGACCACGATGTCGAAGTCAGACAGGTCCTTGACGTTCTTCCACTCGTCGGTTTTGAACTTGGCATGGCTGCCGTCTGCCACCAGCATGGTCTGGTTGTGCAGGATGCTGTTGTTGATGACTCTCGGGTAGTCCGACACCATGACCGCGCCGCCGACGGCGACGTTATACACGTTCGCGCCGGTCTGCTGCGCCACACGGTTCGAGATCGTGTAGTCCATGGTGGAGGGGCCGTACGGGGTGCCGATGATCAGCGAATCGCCTTCGAAGAGGATGTTCTGCCCCTTCAGCTGAGTCTGGTTCAGACGAAACCCGGTGTCGTAGTCGCTCTTGAGCGTGATGGCCGGGTAGCCTTTGTAGGAACGCTCGCTGGTGACGGCCTGGACCGTGATGAAGTCCGCGCCGGAGACCTTGAGAACACTCTCGGTCTGGTTGCCCTTGACCCATCCGGTCTTGGCGTCTGCTGCGGAGCCCGCACCGCTCTGCTTCGCGTTAACAGTAGCGGCTTTGCGCAGGTTCGTCGGCTTGCCGTTCTTATCGTAGCTGCCGTAGTAGAAGTCGTACTGGGTGGCGTACGGAACATTCTTGAACGTGACCCGGTAATTGAGGCCGATATCCTCAACTTTGACGATACTCGGCGCATACAGCTGGAACGCGCCGCCTACGTAATTGTTAGCGGCATTCGCTTCTCTCTCGGGAGAGGATGCGGTGACGATGCCGAACCGGTTCTTCGTAATGGCACGGACGTCGTAGAGTCGCGTGTTCTGGGAGGGGTCTGCGTAGCTCCAGCCCAGTTCATGCTTGAACGTGGTGGTCTTGCTGTCCACCGTCGCTATTTTGCTGTAATTCGCCGTTGGGGAGGTCTTCATGTAGATCTCATACCCGTCGACGGTCTGGCTGCCGGAGGTCTTCACCGCGCTCCAGGAGAGCTCCGCACCGGTGCTCTGGTACGTAACGAAGGGACGGACGACGGGCAGCTCCTTGTAGTCGATCTCCGAGGTATCCACGACCTTGCCATTCTCGACCACATACATGACCCCTTCCAGTAGGAAAGCGCCGTTGTAGCTGAAGTCCACCTTGCCGTTCACGATGTACCAGGAGCCGTATTCATTCGATGCCACACCGTTGTAGTCGAAGTTGACCTTGCCGTCTTCGATGCGCCACCAGCCGTACTCGTTCTGTGCAACACCGGTGTAGTTGAAGTCTACAGTGCCGTTCTTGAAGTACCACCAGCCGTATTCGTTCTGCGCGACACCGGTGTAGCTCGTGACGGCTCTGCCGTTCTTCACACGCCACCAGCCGGACCGGGTCTGGATGGTGCCGTACTTCGCGCCGCTGTAGCTGACCTGGACCTTACCGTCCTCCAGGTACCAGAACGCGGTCTTGCCGGTCGCCTTGGCGATCTGTTCGCCCCGCTCGTTCGAGTAGATGGTGGAACCGTACTTCTGAGAGACGACGTTGTCGATCTCGAGGTAGCCGTCATACTTGAAGTTGACCTTGCCGCCGGTGACGAGCCAGTAGCCGTAGTCGTTGTAGTAGACACCGTGTGCCATAAAGTTGACCTTGCCGTTCTCAATGCGCCACCAGCCATACTGGTTCGGGACGATGCCGTAGTAGTTCATCGCCTTGTTGTTAGTGCCCTTCTCATAGGCATACCACT
>JAFTZU010000034.1 GCA_017461005.1 Clostridia bacterium | reverse complement strand
GCCGCGGCGCTGTACTCCGCCGGCCGTCTGGACCTCATCGGGACCGACTTCTGCGCGTTCCATGTCTCCGGCGGCACGACCGAGTCACTCTACGTGACGTCCGGGACCGAATGCCCGGTGGAAGCGCATCTCGAAGGCACCTCGACCGACCTCAAGGCCGGTCAGGCCATCGACCGCACCGGTGTCATGCTGGGCCTTTCGTTCCCGGCGGGCCCGGCCCTCGAGCAGCTGGCGCTGAAGTCGTCGAAGACATTCAAGATCCGGCCCTCGGCCCAGGGACTCGATGTGAGCCTCTCCGGCGTCGAGAACAAATGTCAGAAGATGCTCAGCGACGGGGAAGCCCCGGAAGACATCGCGCTCTTCTGTCTCAGGTCCGTCGAAGCGGCCCTGCAGAGCATGGCCGACGCCCTGCTCGAACAGCACCCGGGAAAACACCTCGTGTTCTCCGGCGGCGTCATGAGCAACGGCATTATCCGAAAGGATTTCGAAGCCCGCTACGACTGCAGCTTCGCGGCACCTGAGTTTTCCGCGGACACCGCCGCAGGGGTCGCGGTGCTCGCATCCCAGAAATAACAGAAAAGAGGGGAACTGCATGGAATCCGTCCAGCCGACCATGCTCACGGTCTCCCAACTGAATACGTACATCAAGTCGGTGTTCGACCAGGACTACCGCCTGCGGAACATCCTCGTCACCGGTGAGATCTCCAACTTCACCGAGGCCCGGTCCGGCCACCTCTACATGACCCTGAAGGACGACAAGTCCGCGCTGAAGGCCGTCATGTTCCGGGGCAGCGCCATGCGGCTGAAGTTCCGGCCGGAGAACGGCATGAAGGTCATCGCCTTCGGCTCGGTCTCCGTCTATGAGGCCGGCGGCCAGTACCAGCTCTATCTCAACGACCTCCAGCCCGACGGCCTCGGTTCCCTGAACCTCGCCTTCGAACAGCTGAAGGAGAAGCTCTCAAAAGAGGGACTGTTCGACCCGGCCCGGAAGAAACCGCTGCCGGTCTACCCGAAGCGCATCGGCGTCGTGACGTCTCCGACGGCGGCCGCGTTCCAGGACATCTGCAATGTCCTGCGGCGGCGCTGGCCCATGGCGGAAGTCGTCCTGAGCCCGACTCTCGTCCAGGGTCTGGAAGCACCGGCGCAGATTGCCCGGGCACTGCAGCTGCTCGACCGGGAAGACGTCGACGTCATCATCGCGGCCCGCGGCGGCGGTTCCATGGAAGACCTCTGGGCCTTCAACGACGAGACCGTGGCCCGCACGGTGGCCGCCTGTGAACACCCGGTCGTCTCCGGCGTCGGCCACGAGACCGACTTCACGATCATCGACTTCGTCGCAGACCTCCGGGCCCCGACGCCCTCGGCCGCCGCGGACCTGTGCACACCTGACTGGTACGACGAGTCCGATCGCATCCTCGCCTGCAGCAACCATATGCGGTCGTCCCTGCAGAACCGGCTCAACAGCGAGCGGACGCGGCTCTCGACCCTCGAGACCAGCAATGTCCTCCGCAGCTTCGACTCCCTCGTGAACGAGAAGCGGCTGAAGATCGACCAGCTGACCGAGCGGATGGCCCGCAACGTCGCGGAACAGGTCCGCCGGGAAGGCATGCGGCTCGACCGCGCCACCATCACCCTCGACCATGCGATGACCGACCGTGTGAACGCGGAACGGTCCCGCCTCTCGAAGGCCGCCGCGAAAATGGAAGCCTTCGACCCCTTCGCCGTCCTGGCCCGCGGATATTCCATCGCCGAAACGGACGAAGGCGTCATCGTGAAAACGGTGGGCGATGTGAAACCCAACGACAAACTCCATGTCCGTGTCTCTGATGGCACCGTCCACGCGGTCGTCGAGCGCACGGAAACGAAATAAAGGTGACTACTATGGCAGAGAAAAAAGAACTCACTTACGAAGAAGCGATGACCCGGCTCGAGAAGATCGTCTCCATGCTGGAGACCGATACCCTGAGCCTCGACGAATCCCTGAAACTCTTCGAGGAGGGCACGAAGCTTGCCCGCTTCTGCAACAAGACCCTCGATGAGGCGGAACTGAAGATCACGAAACTGAACAGCGGGGAAGCGGAAGCATGAAGGAACTGAACTCTCTCATCCTCGAGTCCTACTCCGACCTCGTCGACAGCCGCCTCGAACGGCTGCTGGAAGGGGAGGAGAAACCGGTACAGGACCTGACCGACGCCATGCGCTACAGCACGATGATCGGCGGCAAACGCATCCGTCCCGTGCTCGTCCTCGAGTTCTGCCGTGTCTGCGGCGGAGACCCGGACCATGCCCTCGACCTCGCCTGTGCCCTCGAGATGATCCACACCTCCTCGCTCATCCATGACGACATGCCCTGCATGGACAACGATGACATGCGCCGGGGCCAGCCCTCCTGCCACAAAAAGTTCGGCGAGAACACGGCGCTCCTGGCCGGCGACGCGCTGGAAGCGTATGCCTTCGAAGTGGCGGCCGGCGCGGACCTTCCCGCGAAAGCGACCGTCGAAGCCGTGAAGCTGCTGGCAAAGGCCACCGGTCCCTACGGCATGCTCGGCGGACAGATCATGGATGTGGAGAACGAGTCCCGGGACGACGTCACCCTCGACCGCCTCGAGGCCACCCATCAGAAGAAGACCGGCGCGCTCATCCGCGTCGCGTGTGAACTGGGGTGCATCGCCGCAGGGGCTTCCAAAGAGCTCCGCAAAGCGGCCGTCGAGTACGGGAAGAACCTCGGCCTCGCGTTCCAGGTCTGCGATGACATCCTCGATGTCACCGGTAACGAACTCCTCCTCGGCAAGCCCGTCGGCTCCGACGCGGAAGAGGAGAAGGCCACGTACGTCACTCTGCTCGGTCTGGAGCAGGCGAAACAGACGGCCAAAGATTACACCGATCAGGCTTTCACGGCGCTGGAGGCCTTTGCTGAGAACGACTTCCTCAAAGACCTCACCGAGTCTCTCCTGACCCGTGAGAAATAAAGGACATTTATGGACATGAAACTATTGCAGCAGATCCACTCTCCGGAAGACCTCCGCAGGCTGAACGACCAGCAGTTGCAGGAACTGACCGGGGAGATCCGGGAGACGATCGTCGACACCGTCTCTCAGAACGGCGGACACCTCGCGTCGAACCTCGGCGCGGTGGAACTGACCCTCGCCATGCATCTCGAGTTCGAGTCCCCGAAGGACTCCTTCGTCTGGGACGTCGGGCACCAGGTCTATACCCACAAGCTCCTGACCGGCCGCTACGAGCAGTTCCACACGCTCCGGCAGAACGGCGGGCTCTCCGGTTTCCCGAACCCGGAGGAGAGCGAACACGACACCTTCGCGGCGGGCCACAGCGGTGCGTCCATCGCGGCGGGCTACGGTCTCTCCGTGGCCAAGACCCTCGAGGGCGACCCGTCCTACACCGTGGCGGTCATCGGCGACGGCTCCTTCACCGGCGGCCTCGTCTATGAAGCCCTCAACAACGCGGGCCACGAAAACACGAGACTCATCGTCGTCCTGAACGACAACGAGATGTCCATCTCGCCGAACGTGGGTTCCCTCGCGATGTACCTCGCGGCTATCCGCACGAACCCCGGTTACTACCTGTTCAAGGACGAGGTCAAGAACACTCTCGAAAAAGTCCCGGTCGTGGGCGACGCGGCGGTCAAAGGCATCGTCGGCGTCAAGAAGTTCCTGAAAGACCGGCTTTACCAGAGCAACATGTTCGAAGACATGGGCTTCAACTACATGGGCCCCATCGACGGACATGACCTCGGCGCGCTCCGCGACGCGTTCCGGAGTGCCAAGACCATCGACGACCCGGTCATCCTCCACGTCCGCACCATGAAGGGCAGAGGTTACCGCCCGGCGGAGGAGAACCCCTCGAAGTTCCACGGCATCGGCAGCTTCGACCGAGAGACCGGGGAGACACCGGCCGGCGGCACGAACTTTTCCGCGGAATTCGGAAAAGCGCTCTGCACCTTTGCGGAACAGGACAAACACATCGTCGCCATCACGGCGGCCATGGCCCTCGGCACCGGCCTCGAGCAGTTCGCGAAACAGTTCCCGGACCGGTTCTTCGACGTCGGCATCGCGGAGGAGTTCGCGGTGACCTTCGCCGGCGGCATGGCAAAGGGCGGGCTCATCCCGGTCTTCGCCGTCTACTCGACGTTCCTGCAGAGGACCTATGACGAGATCGTCCACGACGTGGCCATGCAGAACCAGAAAGTGGTCCTGGCGGTCGACCGCGCCGGCTTCGTCGGCGACGACGGGCGCAGCCATCAGGGCATCTTCGACCTCGCGTTCCTGCGGACCATCCCGAACAGCGTCATCTATTCGCCGTCCACCTACAAGGGCGTCGGACAGTTCCTGTACCGGGCGCTCTACGACGACGGCAAGGTCATCGCGGTCCGTTACCCGAGAGGGAAGCAGGGGTACATCCCGGACGATTTCAACCAGAACACCTACGACGACTACACCGTCCTCGACGGTGAGGAATACTACGCCGGCACTCCCCTCGAGAGCCGGACACCGGACGCCTGCCTCGTCACCTTCGGCAGTCTGTTCCCGGAGGCCGCGAAGGCCCGGGACGAGCTGAAGGAAGCCGGCAAGCGCGTCCGCATCATCAAGCTCAACAAGGTCTGGCCCATCAACGAAGGGGCCGTGGAGGCCGCCCTCGACTGCGACAGAGTCTTCTTCTACGAAGAGGGCGCCAAGTCTGGCGGCATCGGCGAGAGCTACGGATATCAGCTCCTGCAGCACAAGTTTGCCGGGGAGTACCGGTACATCGCCGTCGACAACACCTTCGTCCATCATGCCAAGCAGGACGCGCTCCGGGCCGAGTTCGGCATCGACGCGGCGTCCATGGTGCGGGACGTGAAAGGCGGAGACCATGAGTCAGAATAAACCGAAAAAGACCCGGCTGGACCTCGCCGTGTTCGAACGGGGACACACCGAGAGCCGGGAAAAGGCGAAAGCCCTCATCATGGCCGGCGCGGTCTACGTCAACGGCCAGAAGCAGCTGAAGGCGGGCACGAACGTCACGGAGGACGATGTCATCGAAGTCCGGGGCGAGAAGATGCCCTACGTCAGCCGCGGGGGCTTCAAGCTGGAAAAGGCGATGAACGAATTCGGCCTCACACTGGAGGGCAAGGTCTGTATGGACATCGGCGCCTCCACCGGCGGGTTCACCGACTGCATGCTGCAGAACGGCGCCGTGAAGGTCTATTCGATCGACGTCGGCTACGGCCAGCTCGCCTGGAAACTGCGGACCGACGAACGGGTCGTGAACCTCGAACGCACGAACTTCCGTTACGTGACCGAAGAGCAGATCCCGGAGCCGGTGGACTTCGCCAGCGTGGATGTCTCCTTCATCTCACTGCGGATCATCCTGCCTGTGCTGAGAGAACGGCTCGCGGAGGGCGGACAGGCCGTCTGCCTCATCAAGCCCCAGTTCGAAGCCGGACGGGAGAACGTCGGGAAGAAGGGCGTCGTCCGGGACAAGGCCGTCCACCGGGACGTCATCGAGACCATCACGACCTTCGCGCTGGAGAACGGCTTCAGCCTGTTAGGCCTTACCTATTCGCCCATCAAGGGACCCGAGGGAAACATCGAGTACCTCATGTATCTCGAAAAGACAGAGGCGCCGGAACGCCGGACCGCTGTCACCGCCGCGGAACTCGCGGACGCTTCGCACGAAGCACTGGACCATTAAACGACTCGAAGGGGGGACCCCAGTGAACATCGCATTGCTGCCGAACCTGACCCGGGACATGGGCGGGAAGATCACGAAGGACATCTGTGACTGGCTCCGGAAGTACGGCGCGGACTACGCCTGCCAGGAGGAAGACCGGTCCGTCTTTTCCGATGTCCCTTCCATGGGCGTCATGGCCTTTGAAGACCTCATCCCGTGGTGCGACGCCATCATCACCGTCGGCGGAGACGGCTCCATGCTGCGGGCCGCCAAGATGACCGTCTCGTACGGCAAACCGCTGCTCTGCATCGGCGCCGGACGCCTCGCGTTCATGGCCGGTCTCGAGCGCGATGAGCTGCATCTGCTGAAATCGCTCATCGACGGCGAGTACCGGCTCGACCCCCGCATGCTCCTGACGGTCCGGCTCATCCGGAACGGACGGGTCCTCCAGGAGGAGAACATCATCAACGACGTGGTCGTCTGCAGGGGCTCGAAGGTCAAGATCATCGACCTCGACGTCTTCTGTGACGACCGGCTCATCAATACTTACCGCGCAGACGGCGTCGTCGTCTCGACCCCGACCGGTTCCTCGGCCTACTGCCTGGCAGCCGGCGGTCCGGTGCTGAACCCCAGCATGCAGGGCACGGTCGTCACGCCCATCTGCCCGCAGAGCCTGTTCGCCCGAAGCATCGTCTTCAGTGCGGACAACAAGCTCTCCATCGCCATCAGCCCGGACTCCCGCTGTAAAGACGTGGTCCTGTCGCTCGACGGCGGAGATTCCATCAAAGTCATGGAAGGGGACATCATCTCCATCGAACGCTCAGAGTACGATGCGAAGTTCATCCGCATCAAGACCGACCCCTTCTTTGAGATCCTGAACAACAAGCTTGCCGGAACGGAGGTTTGACCGAAATGAATGCCCGTAAAGATCGACAGAACCAGATCCTCACGCTCATCGCCAACGAGCCCATCGCCACCCAGGACGAACTCATCCTGAAGCTGCGGGAACACGGCTATGAGGTGACCCAGGCGACCATCTCCCGGGACATCAAGGAGCTGAAACTCATCAAACAGATCGGCCTCGATGGCAAGTCCATCTACAGCGCCGGTACCCGGGAGCCGGAAGGCTATCCGAACGGTGCGGGGTCCATCCTGCCCGGCGCCATCGTCTCGACGGACTATGCGATGAACACCTGTGTCATCAAGACCCACGCCGGCATGGCGAATGCGGTCGGCGCGGCCCTCGACAGCATGAACTGGGACGGCATCCTCGGCACCATCGCCGGCGACGACACCGTGTTCGTGCTCTGCAGAACAGAGACCAAGGCCCGGAATTTCCGGGACAGCATCAATACACTCATCGGACGGTAAAGGGGCGATCTTATGCTCTCGGAACTGAATATCCAGAACATCGCGGTCATCGAGTCGGCGGACATCTCGTTCGAGCCCGGCTTCAATGTGCTGAGCGGTGAGACCGGCGCCGGCAAATCGATCATCGTCGATGCCCTCAGCGCGGTCCTCGGCGAACGGACCTCCCGGGAACTCATCCGGACCGGGGCCGACAGCGCCCGCGTCTCCGCGGTGTTCACCGGTCTTCCGACGGAGATCGACGACCTTTTGAAGGACATGGATCTCGAACCGACGGAAGGGGGAGAGCTCCTCGTCTCCCGGACCATCTTCGCGGAAGGTCGGAACCAGTGCCGCATCGGCGGGACCCCGGCCACGGTCGCCATGCTGAAACGCCTCGGACAGAGCCTCATCTCCATCCACGGTCAGCACGACAGCCAGGACCTCCTGAACCCGGAAGTCCACTATCGGTACCTCGACGCCATGGGGGACTACGGTGCCCTCATCGACACCTACCGGGAGCACTATGAAGAGTTCACGACGCTCTACCGCCGTTACAAACAGCTTTCCACCGATGAAGACGCCCTGCTCCGGCGCATCGACTTCCTGAAGTTCGAGATCGGGGAGATCGAAGCGGCCAACATCCGGGTCGGGGAATACGACGAACTCATGGACCGGCGGACCTTCTTCCGCAACTCGGAGAAGATCGTGAAAGGTCTCAACAGCGCCATGGCCGCTCTCTCCGACGGCGATGAACAGAGCGGTGCCGTCAGCCTCGCCTTCGATGCGCTCTCGGACCTGAAGGTCCCGGCGCAGCACCTGGAAGAGGCACGGGAACTCGAGACCCAGCTGACCGACGCGGCATACGCCCTGCAGGGGGTGCGCGATGCACTGAACGACGCTCTTTACGCCTGTGCCTACGACCCCTCCGAGCAGGATGAGGTCGAAGACCGCATCGCCGAACTGAACAAGCTCCGCTCCCGCTTCGGCAACACCGAAGAGGAGATCCTCGCGAAGCTCGCGGAGGAGAAAGCGGAACTGCAGTCCATCGAGGTCTCCGACGCGGACCGGAAGAAACTCGAGGAAGTCCTCGAACAGAAGAAGACCGTGCTCCTCGCCGACGCGGAGGCATTGTCCAACGCCCGGAAAGCGACCGCGAAGACTTTTGAAGAACGGGTCAAAAAAGAACTCGAATTCCTCAACATGCCCTACGTGGAACTGGGGACGTCCTTCGAACGCTGCAAGCTGAACCCCACCGGGGCGGACGTCATCGAATTCCTCATCTCGCCGAACCCCGGCGAGGCGCTGAAGCCCCTGTCGAAGATCGCCTCCGGCGGTGAACTCTCCCGGATCATGCTGGCCATCCAGAACGTCCTTTCCAAGGGCGGGAACGTCGGCACCATGATCTTCGATGAGATCGATACGGGTGTGTCCGGAAGCGCCGCGGAACGCATCGCCCGAAAGCTGCAGGAAGTGTCGGGAGACCGCCAGGTCCTCTGCATCACCCACAGCCCCCAGGTGGCCGCCTTCGCCGATGCCCACTACCTCATCGAGAAGACTGTGGAGGGCGGGAAGACCTATACCCGGGTCACGCCCCTCGACCGGAAGGGCAGAGAGGCGGAGATCGCCCGCATCATCGGCGGGGAACAGGTCTCGGAGCTCCAGCTCCGGAATGCCGCGGAAATGCTTGACTTTGCGGCAAGAAACGACTAAATTATTAAGCAATGCTTTAAGATTAAAAGAATTCTTTTAAGAAAGGTTGGGTCTGATGACCATCTATGACGAACTCGTTGCCCGCGGCCTCATTGCCCAGGTGACGGACGAAGACGAAATCAAGGAACTCATCAATGAGGGAAAAGCCACCTTCTACATCGGCTTCGACCCGACGGCGGACAGCCTCCATGTCGGCCACTTCATGGCGCTTTGCCTCATGAAGAGACTGCAGATGGCGGGCAACAAGCCGGTCGTCCTGGTCGGCGGCGGCACCGGTTATATCGGCGACCCCTCCGGTCGTTCCGACATGCGTTCCATGATGACGCCGGAGACCATCCAGCACAACTGTGACTGCTTCAAAGCTCAGATGGAGCGCTTCATCGAATTCGGCGAAGGCAAAGCGGTCATGGTCAACAACGCGGACTGGCTCCTGAAACTCAACTACATCGAACTGCTCCGTGAAGTCGGTGCCCAGTTCTCCGTCAACAACATGCTTCGTGCCGAGTGCTATAAGCAGAGGATGGAGAAGGGCCTCAGTTTCCTCGAGTTCAACTATATGATCATGCAGGCCTATGACTTCTACCACCTGTACCAGAACTACGGCTGCAACATGCAGTTCGGCGGCGACGACCAGTGGTCCAACATGCTGGCCGGTACCGAACTCATCCGGAAGAAGCTCGGCAAGGACGCTTACGCGATGACCATCACGCTCCTCATGAACTCCGAGGGCAAGAAGATGGGCAAGACCGCGAACGGCGCTGTCTGGCTCGACCCGAAGAAGACCACTCCGTACGAGTTCTACCAGTACTGGAGAAACGTCGGCGACGACGATGTCCTCAAGTGTATCCGCATGCTGACGTTCCTGCCCCTCGAGCAGATCGACGAGATGGACTCCTGGGAAGGCGCCCAGCTCAACGAGGCCAAAGAGATCCTCGCCTATGAGCTCACCCAGCTCGTCCACGGCAAGGAAGAGGCCGACAAGGCCCAGGCCACCGCTCGCGCGGCGTTCCAGGGCGGCAACTTCGAGAACATCCCCGAGACTGTCCTGGCCGCAGACGACCTGACCGACGGCAGCATCGGCATCCTGACCCTCATGGTCAAGGCCGGTCTGGTTTCCTCCAACAAGGAAGCCCGCACCCTCGTCACGCAGGGTGGTGTCTCCGTCGACGGCGAGAAGGTGACGGCTCCGAACACCCAGTTCACGGCCGATCAGCTCTCCGGCGAAGGGGTCGTCGTCAAGAAGGGCAAGAAGGTCTACCATAAAGTCCGCCTCGGCTGACGATACGACGAACATAAGAGATGGCAGTATGGGTCCATTGGACCTGTACTGCCATTCATGCGATTTATGACTCGAAATAGAATGTATAAATATTCGTATATTCTATTGAAATACGCATAAATATGCATTATAATACGTAACAATACTCCATCGATCCAGGGAGGATCCCATGAAACCTAAGATCTACATCGACGGTCAGGCGGGCACCACGGGCCTGCAGATCTATGACCGTCTCGGACAGAGAGACGACATCGAACTGCTCATCATCTCCGATGAACTTCACAGAGACGTCGAAGAGCGCAAAAAGTTCATGAACGCCGCAGACCTCGTGTTCCTGTGTCTGCCGGACGCCGCCGCCATCGAAGCGGTGGGCCTCGTCGAGAACCCCGAGACGAAGATCATCGACGCCTCGACCGCACATCGCACCGATCCTGCCTGGGACTACGGCTTCCCGGAACTGTCTCTCGAGCACCGGGAAAACATCATCCGCAGCAAACGGGTCGCGAACCCGGGCTGTTATGCCTCCGGCTTCATCAGCATCGTCTATCCGCTGGTGAAACTCGGCATCCTCGACAAGTCCGTCCCGCTGACCTCCTGGGGCCTCTCCGGCTACTCGGGCGGCGGCAAGAAGATGATCGCGGACTATGAGTCCGATGACAAGGCCGAAGCGCTGTTTGCTCCGAGCCACTATGCGCTGAACGGAGACCACAAGCACATCCCCGAGATGCAGGTCATCTGCGGCCTCGAGAAGAAACCGGTCTTCAACCCGATCGTTGACGACTACTACAAGGGCATGGAAGTGGCGGTGCCGCTGCACCAGGAATTCCTGAACGGCTATTCGGCGTCCCAGATCCACGACATGCTCTACACCTACTACCGCAACACCTGCAACGTCTCCGTGAACCCGGAACTCGTGCAGGAGGGCAAGTTCTACGCGAACAGCATGGCCGGCACGAACAAGATCTTACTGAACGTCACCGGCAACGACGAGCGTGTGACCATCACGGCGCTCCTCGACAACCTCGGCAAAGGCGCCAGCGGTGCCGCCGTCCAGAACATGAATCTTATGTTAGGTTTTGAGGAAAACAAAGGATTGAAATAAAGGCAAGGCTATTTCCTTTCCCGGAGCGTTCATCCGGCGAGTGTCGCTGTGTGCAGCGATGCGGGGCTGTGGGCTTCGGGGGTGAACGCGGAGGGAAACGGAAATGCCTGACTGACTAAATCGCCCCGGAAAGGAGCACTCTCACTATGGAAAAGAAGGCATTCGTAACGAAAGAACAGGTCGAGGAGATCGTCAAGACGTATCCGACACCGTTTTACCTTTATGATGAGGCGGGCATCCGCCGCAATGTGGAAAACGTGAAAAAGGCGTTTTCCTGGAACCCGGGTTTCCGGGAGTACTTTGCCGTCAAGGCGACGCCGAACCCGAGCATCGTCAAGCTTCTTGCAGAGTATGACTGTGGTACGGACTGCGCGTCCAGGACCGAACTCATGATGGCGAAGGCGCTGGGACTTTCCGGCGACCACATCATGTTCTCCTCGAACGACACGCCCTTCGAGGAATACACCTACGCGAACGAACTGGGCGCCATCATCAACCTCGATGACATCACCCACATCGACTTCTGCGAAGAGGCCTGCGGCGGCAAACTGCCGGAGACCATGAGCTGCCGGTACAACCCGGGCGGCGTCTACACGCTCTCCAACGGCATCATGGACAACCCCGGCGACGCGAAGTACGGCATGACCAAAGCGCAGATGATCGAGGCCTACAAGACCCTTATGGCAAAGGGCGTCAAACACTTCGGCATCCACGCGTTCCTCGCGTCCAACACGGTCACCAACGAGTACTATCCGAAGCTCGCGAAAGAGCTCTTCGAACTGGCCATCGACCTCCGAAATGAGACCGGCGCGCACATCGCCTTCATCAACCTGTCCGGCGGCGTCGGCGTGGCCTACAGGCCCGACCAGACCCCGAACGACATCCTCGTCATCGGCGAGGGCGTCCGCAAGGCCTATGAGGAGACTCTGGTCCCGGCGGGCATGGACGACATCGCCATCTACACCGAGATGGGCCGCTTCATGCTGGCGCCCTACGGCGCGGTCGTCACGAAGGCGATCCACGAGAAGCACATCTACAAAGAGTACATCGGGGTCGACGCCTGTGCCGTCAACCTGATGCGTCCGGCGATCTACGGCGCGTACCATCACATCACGGTCCTCGGAAAAGAAAACGAGCCCTGTGACCACGTCTACGACGTCACCGGTTCTCTCTGCGAGAACAGCGACAAGTTTGCCATCGACCGGGAACTGCCGGAGATCGAGATGGGCGATTATCTGTTCATCCACGACGCCGGTGCCCACGGCTACTCGATGGGCTACAACTACAACGGCAAACTCAAGTGTGCCGAACTGCTCCTGAAGGAGGACGGTTCCGTCGACCTGATCCGCCGCGCGGAGACCGCGAAGGACTACTATGCCACTTTCGAGGGCACCGACTTCTACAACAAGCTCGATTTCTAAGGAGATAATTCATATGAAACAGATCCCCGGCGGCATCTGTGCCGCAAAGGGCTTTTCCGCAGCGGGGCTCAGAGCCGGCATCAAGCCGACTTCGCCCGCAGACAAGAATGACCTCGGACTCATCGTCTCGAGCGTTCCCTGCGCCGCGGCAGGCGTTTTTACGACCAATCGCGTCAAGGCGGCTCCGGTCTGGCTCGACAAAGAGCAGCTGGCGAACGGGACGGCTCAGGTCGTCATCGCCAACAGCTCCATCGCCAACGCCTGCGCACCGGAAGGGGAAGAGACCTGCCGGAAGGAAATGGCACTGGTCGCCGACGCGCTGAACGTCGAGGCGTCCGACGTGCTGGTCTCCAGCACCGGTGTCATCGGCGTCCGCCTGAACGTCGAGGCCATCGAGGCGGCTCTGCCCGAACTGGTCTCGAAGCTGGAGGCTTCGGCGGAAGGCTCCGACGCGGTCGCCCGCGCCATCATGACGACGGATACCGTCAAAAAAGAGATCTCTTATGAGTTCACGGTCGGCGGGAAGACCGCCCACATCGGCGGCATCTCCAAGGGCAGCGGCATGATCCACCCGCAGATGGGCACCATGCTCTGCTACCTGACCACGGACGCCTGCGTCTCTGCCGAGATGCTCGACAAGGCGCTGCGGGAAGTCGTCGGCAAGACCTTCAACCGGATCTCGGTGGACGGTGACATGTCGACGAACGACACCTGTATCGTCATGGCGAACGGTCTGGCGGAGAACCCGTGCATCGCCACAGAAGGGAAGGACTTCGAGGCTTTCAAAACGGCCATGTTCGCGGTCTGCCTGTACCTCTGCCGGCTGATGGCTAAGGACGGGGAAGGGGCCACGCACCTCATGACCTGCCGGGTCTCCGGGGCAGCCACCGAACAGTCCGCGGAAGTCATCGGGAAGAGCGTCATCAACTCGTCTCTGACGAAGGCCGCCATCTTCGGCGCCGACGCCAACTGGGGCCGTGTGCTGTGCGCGATGGGCTATTCCGGCGAAGACTTCGATCCGGACAAGGTGTCCATCTCCTTCGTCTCCGACGCAGGGGAGGTCCTCGTCTGTGAGAACGGCCGGGGCGTCGACTTCTCGGAGGAGGACGCCAAAGAGATCCTGTCCCAGGAAGAGGTCATCATCGACATCCGCATGCAGGAGGGCACCGAACAGGCCATCTGCTGGGGCTGCGACCTGACCTATGACTACGTCAAAATCAACGGCGACTACCGGACCTGACGGGCGCCTTTAGGAGAGAATCTTCATGGATAATTTCGACAACATCAACCACGTGAACATCACGCCGGAACAGCGGGCACAGACCCTCATCGAGGCGCTCCCGTACATCCAGCGCTACTATGGCAAGACCATCGTCATCAAGTACGGCGGCAACGCGATGATCTCGGAGGACCTGCGCAAGGCGGTCATCGACGACATCGTCATGCTGTCCCTGATCGGCGTCCGCGTCATCGTCGTCCACGGCGGCGGCCCGGAGATCTCCGCCATGCTGAAGAAGACCGGCAAGGAGAGCCGCTTCGTCAACGGTCTGCGCTACACCGATGAAGAGACCATGGACATCGTCCAGTCGGTCCTCTGCGGCAAGGTCAACAAGGACCTCGTCAAGCTCATCAACGACGCCGGCGGTAAGGCGGTCGGCCTCTCCGGTATGGATGACAACATGATCCAGGCGGTCAAGCTCGACAAGGGCGACGGCTGTGACTACGGCCTCGTCGGCGAGATCGAGGACATCGACCCCGAGGTCATCTTCCACACGATCGGCAGCGGCATGATCCCGGTCATCTCGACGGTCGCCATGGGCACCGACGGCAACAAGTGCTACAACATCAACGCGGACACGGCCGCGGCGCGCATCGCCATCGCCTGTCACGCTTCCAAACTCATCCTGCTCACGGACATCACCGGTGTCCTGAGAGACAAGGACGACGAGTCCACGCTCATCGGGCGCATCACCCTCGACGACATCCCGGAACTCAAGGAGTCCGGCGTGCTGCAGGGCGGCATGATCCCGAAGGTCGAATGCTGTGAATTCGCCGTCAAGAACGGGGTCGCCCGCACGCATATCCTCGACGGACGCATCCCGCATTCCATCCTGATCGAAGTCCTGTCCCACAAGGGTATCGGGACCATGGTCTGGAGAGGGGAGGACAACACATGACCACGAAAGAACTCATGGCCCTCGACCAGCAGTATGTGCTGGGGACGTACGGCCGCAACCCCATCGCCATCGATCACGGCAAAGGTGCCACGGTCTATGACCCGGAGGGGAACGAATACATCGACTTCACGAGCGGTATCGGTGTCAACTGCCTCGGCTACGGCAACGAGAACTGGGCAAAGGCGATCTACGACCAGGCGCAGAAACTCGGCCACATGTCGAACCTCTACTACACCGAGCCCTGCGCGAAACTCGCCGAACAGCTCTGCACCCGGACCGGCATGAGCGCCGCCTTCTTCGGCAACTCCGGCGCGGAGGCCAATGAAGGTATCATCAAACTGGCCCGGAAATACAGCTATGACAAATACGGGGAGGGGCGATCCACGGTCGTCACTCTGAAGGACTCGTTCCACGGCCGGACGATCACCACGCTGAACGCCACCGGTCAGGACATGTTCCACCAGTATTTCTTCCCGTTCACCGAAGGGTTCCTCTATGCGAGACCCAACGACTTCTCCGACCTGGTCCTGACGGCCGATGACACGGTCTGTGCCGTCATGATGGAACTCATCCAGGGCGAGGGCGGCGTCAACCCCCTCGATAAGGAGTATGTGAAGAACGTCGCGGAACTCTGTAAGAAGAACGACTGGCTCCTGCTCATCGACGAAGTCCAGACCGGCGTCGGCCGGACCGGTACGCTCTTCGCGTTCCAGGACTATGACATCGAGCCCGACGCCGTCTCCTTCGCGAAGGGCATCGCCGGCGGTCTGCCGATGGGCGGCTTCCTCGTCTCCGAGAAGGCCCGTCCGACCCTCGGACCCGGCACCCACGCCTCCACCTTCGGCGGCAACCCCATCGCCGCTGCGGCTGCGCTGGAAGTCCTGAACACCCTCGACGACCAGCTCCTGCTGGAAGTCCGGGAGAAGGGGAACTACATCGCCGCGGCTGTCCACAACATGCGCTCCGGCAACATCGAAGCCATCAAGGGCAAAGGCCTCATGATCGGCCTTCAGATGATCGGCGCGGACGCGGGACAGACCTCCGCCGCGCTGGCCACCCGCGGGCTCCTGACCCTGACGGCCCACGGCAACGTGCTCCGGCTCCTGCCGCCGCTGACGATCACCATCGAGGAGATCGACAAGGGCCTCGCCATCATGCAGTCCCTGCTGGGCGACTGAGCCGCAAACGTTGCGAAGCTGCATTAAAACAGAACGAAAACGACCGCTTCCGGTTTCCCGGGAGCGGTCATTTTTTGCGTATCTATGCGATTTTTTCGAAGTCAAAAAGTTGCCTCAGGCTAACTTGTCCGGTTGTCATTGACTAACCGAGGTCTGACCCTTTACGATTAATATAACGGGACGGACCTGTATGGGAATATGGTGTCTTTATCATTTTGAGGTCCTGTCCTGAATTCTATTTTTTGGAGGTTATCACCATGAAAAAATTCGTATGCAGCGTTTGCGGTTACATCTATGAGGGCGAGTCCCTTCCGGCCGATTTCGTATGCCCCATCTGTAAGGCTCCTGCCGACAAGTTCATCGAGCAGACCGGCGAGAGAGCATGGGCTGCCGAGCATGTCCTCGGTGTCGCTTCCG
This sequence comes from Clostridia bacterium, assembly GCA_017461005.1. GTDB lineage: Bacteria > Bacillota > Clostridia > Oscillospirales > Acutalibacteraceae > RUG420. The sequence continues at coordinate 27,962 of JAFTZU010000034.1, read as the reverse complement.
ACGCTCCGGAAGACATCAAGGAAGACCTGAGAAACTGCTTCAACGGCGAATGCATGGAAGTCGGTATGTACCTTGCCATGGCCCGTCAGGCCATCCGTGAAGGCTATCCGGAGATCGGCGAATACTACAAGACCGCCGCGTTCGAAGAGGCCGACCACGCTGCCAAATTCGCAGAACTCCTGGGCGAAGTCCTGTCTCCGTCCACCGAAGAGAACCTTCGCGTCCGTGTCGATGCCGAGTTCGGTGCCACCGAAGGCCGTGTCGACATCGCAAAGCGCGCCAAGGCTCTGAACCTCGACGCCATCCATGACACTGTCCATGAGATCGGCAGAGACGAAGCCCGCCACGGCAAAGCCTTCGACGCTCTTCTGAAGAGATACTTCGGCTAAGCTTCTGGGCTTCCCATCGGAAATGATGTTTCCATCGGCATTCGACCGGTGAAACCATATTCCTGAAAAAAGACTGCACCGGCATTCGCCGATGCAGTCTTTTTCTTGTATTGAGATGTCTGGATAAATCAGCTGGCGGCCTTCTTTCTGGCGGCTTCCTGTTCCGCGTTGTATTTTGCGGAGAGCTGCTTGTAGGCGATCTTGCCCATGCCTTCTCTCGGCATTTCATCGAGGACGATCGTCTCGATCGGGCGGGCGAGGTCATCGAGCTCTGCGACGTACATCGCCTTCAGTTCCTCGAGAACGGTCTCGGGAACGATGTCTTCGCCTTCCTTCAGTTCAACGTACGCGACGGGCCATTCGCCCTGGACGTGGTCAAAGTCTTTGACACCGACGACGGCGCAGCTCTTGACAGCATCGTGGTGACCGATGAGTCCTTCGATCTGAGCCGGGAAGATCTTATGGCCGTTGAACGGCGTGATCATTCTCTTGATGCGGCCCTTGATGTAGAGGTAACCGTCTTCATCCATGTAACCGATGTCGCCCGAGTGGATCCAGACCTTGCCGTCCGGATGCTCGATCATGACGTTCTCGGTCTCTTTCGGATCGTTGAGATAGCCGAGCATGTTGGAGGGACCGGTCATGCAGATCTCGCCTTCCACGTTATAGCCGACCTCTTCGGTGGTCCCCGGTTTGAAGATGGAGATGGTGTTCATGAGCAGGGGATAGCCGACGCTGAGGGAACGGAAGTTTCCGTTGCAGTAGCAGGAACCGGCGGAGCTGACTTCGCTCATGCCGTAGCCCTGGGACAGCGGGAAGCGGGAACCGTGCTCTTTGAGGAAGCCGTTGAGTTTCGCTTCGGTGCCGGCATTCATGGTGTCGCCGCCGGAACCGGCCGTCTCGAAGAAGCTGAGGTCGAACCCGTTCGCCATCTCCTTGCTGTTCATGAGTTTTTCGTAGTGCGCCGGGACCATCAGGGTGTGGGCCGGGCGGTATTTCTTGACGTAGTGGCCGACCTTCTCCTGGTCGAACTTCGGGATGACGACGTCTTCGAGACCGAGGCAGAAGGGCATATGGAGGCTCGAGACGATGCCGTAGGAGGAGAACATCGGGATGATGTTCAAAAAGCGCTGGTCTCTCGTATAGGAGACGCCGCAGTTTTCGAAGGAGGTGGCGATCGCATTGAACCCGTCATGGCTCAGCATGACGCCCTTGGGCATGCCGGTGGTACCGCCGGTCAGTGTGATCGCGGCACAGTCGTTCTCGCCGTACGCTGCCGTGTAGGAAGCACTCGGGTCGGAGCTGCCCATCTTTGCAAACGTGTTCCAGGTGATGACGTTTCCTTCTTCTTTGATCTTCGGGGCCGGCATCTTGAACTGTTTGACGAATTTGAGGGCTTTCGGGAGGGAGGTGTCGGCAGAGATGATGATGATCTGCTCGAGGCCCATCTTCTGAAGGTCTTCTTTCAATTTATCATAGAAGAGGTCGACCAGAAGGAGGATCTTCGCTCCGGAGCGATCGACGAACTCCTTGATCTGATCTGCGGTCAGGCGCGGGTCGAGGGTCATCAGGGTCGCGCCGAGCTTGTTGAGTCCGTACAGGGAATAGACAGGCTCCGGGAACGTGACGGTCGCACAGGCGACGATATCGCCCTTTTCGACACCGAGGGAGGCAAAAGCTGCCGCGGCATTGTTGGAACGGTCGATCAGTTCGCGATACGTGATCTTCCGATCGAAATAATTGATGGCGACATTGTTTTCAAAGCCTTTATTGCGGCGGACGACCGCCTCATAGATCGTCTCTTTCGGGACTTCAGCCTTCTGCGCCTTTTCACTGAAGAACTGCATCCAGGGTCTTTCCTGGGAGGGGAGTCGTTTCGTCATTTCCATAGCACTCATAATGATTCCTCTTTCAATCCTTTTCTCTGACAGATGTTGTACGAAAAACTGAATACAAATCGTACAACATATACACATAGTGTATGTTATGGCTCAAATATACGGAAACAATCTTAATAGATTCTGAATCATTTTTTTAAAATGTGTCCGATTGCGACAAGGAAATCACTTTACAAAATCGTACAGCTTACAGAACACAACCTTTACACTTGTCAACCGTATGGCAGGAATGGGATAAATGCGTGGGAATTGGATTCTCTTTAACGTGTACAAAAAATGCACAAAAGATAAGGAATAATGTAAAATCTTTGCCGAATCAATTTATAAAAAAACATTTTACTCAAATATTCGGTTAAAATATTCAGTAAAAAACGCGAAAAAAACACCGGTAACAGTGTTACCGGTGTTTCGTGTTCGTTTATGGTCAGACGGTGTTTCAGCCTTTGATGGGGAGGACCTGCTGGAAGATGAGGCTCTCAGCCGGGATGTCGGCATACTGGTCCATCGTGTTTCTCGCTTCGATGCGGGAGACCTTGCGGTCCACGCCGAAGAGGGCGGAGCACTCGGGGCAGATGGCGAACAGGTCGTGCTTGTAGTTCAGGACACTGATGCCGAAGGCGCCGATCCCGTTGGAGGAACGGAGCATCTGCATGTTGACGGTCTTGCCGCAGTGCGGGCAGGCGACCGGTTTGGAATCTCCAAAGAATCCGATGGCGTCTGATGTCTTTTTCATTGTCAAGTCTCCTTCAAACCCAGATTATTGTTATTTTACTGTACTTTCAAAGGGTTGTCAATTTCTGTCAGTCCAGTTTGTCCGGGTGTTCCGGCAGGATGCCGCGGCGATACACGTCCATCAGCCGGGTCAGCATGTCGATGTTCTTCTGCAGCTTCTTGCCGATGTCGGTCTCATAGATCTTCATCCGGTGGTCGCAGGGCTGCATGAGGACCGTCTCGGGAATGATGTCCTTGTTGAACCGGACCGCGTCTTCGAACCCTTCGAAGGGTTCCAGAGCGGAGATGCGCATGCCGTGGGAGTTGAAGATGAGGCTGTAGCCGGCGATGCCGGTGGTCTTCTGATAGGCCTTGGAGAACCCGCCGTCGATGAGGAAGAGTTTGCCTTCTCCGCGGATGGGGGTCTCGCCCTTGGTCGTCTTGACGGGGGTGTGGCCGTTGATGATGTGGGAGAAGTCGGAGTCGAGGCCGAACTCGTGGAGGATGATCTTACAGCCTTCCGCGGTCTGGGTGATCTGGTAATACGGGTCTCTGGCTTCGGTCCAGGTGGACTTGTCGGCGATGAACCGGCGTTCGAAGGTGGTGATCTTCTCCCGGGCGAAGGTGGGTGCCCACTTGCCGCACCACAGGAACCACATGAAGTCCTGGCCGCGCTGGCGGTTCGGATCGGTGTCAGCGGCGAAGTAGCCGTCGCGGACCTTCTTGTCGCAGTAGTCGAGGAGCGCTTTGCCGCTGTACTCTTTGCCTTCATAGTTGAAGACTTTGAAGGTGCCGTCCGCGTTCATCGGGACGCCGCCGTGGACGAGCAGGTTGCCGTTGTAACACTTGTACATGGAGCCCTTGTCGAGGAGGAAGCGGACGTGCTTCTGGAGCTTCTCGGAACCGCGGAACGCCTTGACCATCTCGTTCATCATGTCCTGCTCTTCCGGCGTCAGGGTGTAGGGGTCTTCCGGGTCGACGGTGGGGAAGTCGCAGTCCTTCATCGGGTAGATCTTGCCGTCGATCTCGACGGTGCTGTCCTCGTAGTTGATGTGCTCGAGGGACGCGCGGTCCATCATGTCGAAGTCCGGGTTGCGTTTGACGACCTGGCCCATCAGTTTGAAGAGGATCATGGTGATGGCCTTGGACATGCGGGCCGTCAGCAGCAGATCGCGGTTCTTTGTGTGCTTCTTTTCCTCCTTGTCGAGGATGCGCGTGGCGAAGCTCGAGAGGTCGGTGAGGGCATAGTACTCGTTCGCAAAGAGAGACAGCGGGCGAAGGCTGATGCCGTAGCCGATCTCGAGGACCGGAAGGTTGTTGTAAAGGATGGAGTTCGACAGGACGGTGGCGATGCAGATGGGGGAGCCCGCCGCGGCGCCGATCCACACGACGTCGTGGTTGCCGAACTGGATGTCGAGGGAGTGGTGCTCCATCAGGGCGTCCATGACGATGTCGGCACGGGGGCCCCGGTCGAAGATGTCGCCGACCAGGTGGAGGCGATCGACGATGAGGCGTTTGATGACGCTGCAGACCGCGACGATGAAGTCCTGTGCCTTGCCGATCTCGATGATGGTGTTGAGGATGTTGTCGTAATACTCTTTCTTGTTGTGGAGGTCGAAGTCGATGTTGATGAGCTCATCGATGACGTAGGCGTACTCCGGGGGGAGCGCTTTACGGACTTTCGACCGGGTGTACTTCGAGGTGATGACGTGGGTGAGCTCGATGAGGTGGTGGAGGGTCTCGTGGTAGAAGGCCGTCTCGTCCTCGACCCCTTCCAGCAGTTCCGCCATCTTTTCTTCCGGGTAGTAGACGATGGTGGCGAGGGTGTCTCTTTCATCTGCCGTCAGCTCATCGGCGAACAGACCGTCGATCTTCTCACGGATGGCACCGGAGGCACTGTTCATGACGTGGACGAAGGGTTCGTATTCCCCGTGGACGTCCGACATGAAATGCTCCGTCGCCTTCGGCAGGTTCAGGATGGCGTTGAGGTTGATGATCTCGGTGGCGGCGGACTGTTCCGTCGGGTACTCCTTGCCGAGCAGCCGCAGGTATTCGAGTTCCGCCTGTGAGTATTCTTTCTTCTTGCTCATAGGTTTTCTCCCTTCCAGGGTCGATGCTTTTTCATTCCTTTTCATTATACATAAATTAGACGGAGCTAACAACGGAGGATTATTTTTTATATTGGCGATTTAGGTGTTGATTTTTTGTAAAGTGCGTGATATTATATCAAAGTCGCAGCCACGGCTGGGACATGCCTATGTGGGGGCGTAGCTCACCTGGGAGAGCGCTTGAATGGCATTCAAGAGGTAGTCGGTTCGATCCCGATCGTCTCCACCATGAAACAGATCACTTGAGAAAGTGGTCTGTTTTTCTTTGCAATTCTGTATTTTATTGTTACAATAAGAAAAACAATAAAAAGCCTACGTTTTTACAGGAGATAACCTATGAAGATCTTAGTCATCAACTGCGGGAGTTCCTCCCTCAAGTACCAGCTCATCGATATGGACAATGAGCAGGTCATCGCCAAAGGCCTCTGCGAACGCATCGGCATCGCCGGCAGCCATATCGAAGGGAAGACCTTCGATGGCCGTGAGTACGCGGCAGACCCGGACCTTCCGGACCACACCACCGCGTTCAGCTATGTCAAGGACGCGCTCCTCGAGGGCGACTGCAAAGTCATCGACTCCCTCGATGAGATCACCGCGATCGGCCACCGTGTCGTCCAGGGCGGCGCCGTCTACAACCAGAGCGTCATGGTCACACCGGAAGTCATCCGTGAGATCGACAAGCTCTCCGCGCTGGCACCGCTCCACAACCCGGCCCACATCCAGGGCATCAACGCCTGCACGGAAGTCTTCGGCAACCTGAAACCCCAGGTCGTCGTCTTCGACAACGCGTTCCACAGCACCATGCCGAAGTACGCTTACAGCTTCGCCATTCCGCAGGACCTTGCGGAAAAACACCAGTGCCGCAAGTACGGCGCCCACGGCACCTCGCACAAGTACCTCGTCGAGCGCTATGCCGAGATGAAGGGCATCTCCCTTGAAGGCACGAAGATCATCACCTGCCACCTCGGCAACGGCTCTTCCATCACCGCGGTCAAGGACGGAAAGTGCATCGATACCTCCATGGGCATCACGCCCCTCGACGGCCTCATCATGGGCACCCGTTCCGGCTGCATCGACGCCTCTGCAGTGACCTACCTGCAGCAGCATGAGGGCTGGACCCCGGAAGAGACTTCCGAATTCCTCAACAAGAAGTGCGGTCTCCTCGGTGTCTCCGGCTTCTCGAGCGACATGCGCGACAACATCGATGCCCGTGACAAGGGCGATGAGAACGCGAAACTCGCCACCGATATGCTGTTCTACCAGATCCGCAAGTTCATCGGCTCCTATGTCGCGGCGATGAACGGTGTCGACGCCATCATCTTCGCGGGCGGCATCGGCGAGAACTCCATCCCGACGAGAGAGGCCGTCGTCAGCGAACTCGGCTGGCTCGGCATCAAACTCGATGCGGAAGCCAACGACTGCAGAGGAAAAGAAATCAAGATCTCGACCGACGACTCCGCCGTCGAAGTCTGGGTCATCCCGACCAACGAAGAGCTGGCCATCGCGAGAGACACGAAGCGCCTCGTGGAAGCACAGTAAACTCAAACAGTAACGAAATCAGACCGCCCGACATATACTGCCGGGCGGTCTTTGTCTGACAGATTTGTGCGACTGTCAGTTTGGTAAAAATTATGACTTGCGTCCATTGCCAAAAAGGGCGATAATAAACCGAAGTTCAGCAAACCAAGGTTTTTGGAAAGGACCCGCAAACATGCCTAACAACTATCCCTTCGTTCTGATCCATGGCTACAACAACATGACGGATACGTTTGCGCCTGCCCGTGAGATCCTCACGGAAGCGGGCTATGAGTGTTACTCTCCTCACATCGGCCCGTTCAACGGTCTGTGGGACCGCTGCTGTGAACTGTATGCCATGCTGAAGGGCGGCACCGTCGACTACGGGATCGCGCATTCGGAGCGTTGCGACCATCCGCGGTACGGCAAGACCTTTGAGGGCATGTTCCCGCGCTGGGGCGAGCTCGACGAGAACGGGGAGAGGGTCAAGGCGAATTTCGTGGGCCACAGCTTCGGCGGCGCCACCATCCGCTTCCTTCTGCACCTGCTCGTCGAAGGCGATGAACGGGAAAAGGCCGTCACCCCGGCCGACCAGCTCCACCCGCTCTTCCAGGGCGGCCACGAGGACTGGATCCACTCCATCTTCACACTGGCAGCGCCCCACAACGGCACGACCGTTCTGACCATGGCAGGCGGGTACATCTACACGTCCTACTTCATGGAGTTCTCCAAGGCGAACCTCAACAGCGGCACGACGAAAGACGACGCGGACAAATACGACCTCGACCGGTTCGGTTTCACCAGCGACAAACTGCGGCTCCGCTACGCGCCGGAGAAGATCCGCGGCTATCTCAGACGGAAGGAAGACAACTGCTTCTACGAACTGACCCCGTCGGGCGCGGACCGCTTCACCGGAGACTTCCACCCCTATGAAAACGTCTACTACTTCTCTGTGGCTGCCGTCGGCACACAGCCGATCCTCGGCGGCGAAGCCCAGTGGCCGACCGACGAGCTCGTCGAGCGTCACCGCTCGTCCGCCATCATCATGGGCAGCATGCATTCAAAATACTACGGCCCCGAATGGCGGCCCAATGACGGCCGGGTCCCGCTGGCCTCCGCACTCCATCCGAAGAACGAACCCTGGCAGGAGTTCGACCCCGGCGAAGGGTTCTCGTATCGCGGACCGGTGCAGAAAGGCATCTGGAACGTCTTCCCGGTCGAACAGCCGAGAGACCACAATTTCTACATCGGCGAAGAGGTCGACCCCGAGGTCTATAAGGAGTACATCCTCCAGCTCGGCAACTTCATCGCCGCCCTGGACAAATAAGAAAAGAGCCTGGCAAATGCCAGGCTCTTTTTAAGTGTCGTAGATCTCGAGGTCGCCTTCGATGGACTTGTCCATGTAGTCGATGACGCAGGCGCGGGCGCTGACGACGTCCCGCGCAGAGATGTAGTCGAACAGCTGCCGGTTGTTTTCCACCATTTCGCTGATGCCGTACTTCTTGCAGTACCGTTCCCAGAGGGTGATGACCGGGGCCTTGAAGGACTGGATGCCGAGGGGCACGATGATGTCCCCGCTGCGGTAGGCGAGTTCGTGCCAGAACTCGAAGGCGATGAGCGCCGCGTCCTTCGGGGTCTTCGCCGCCGACATATCGCCGAGGAGTTTGCCGAGGACGTCGAGGTCTTCTTCCGTGGCGGTCTCGCAGATGCGGTCGACGACCATGAGTTCGGCGAATTTGCGGATCTCGAGGATGGAGCGGACGGACTCCTTGGTGAAGGCGATGCCTTTATATTCCATGAGGGCCGTCAGGGTGTTGATGTTGCCGGTGTAGATGTAGTCGGCGACGACCGCGCCTTTTCGTGGTTTGATCTCGATGAAGCCCCGGTTCTGGAGCTCGTTGAGCCCGCTGTTGACGACCGACCGGGAGATGTTCATCTGCTCGGCGAATTCGCGTTCGGTGGGGAGGACTTCGCCGATCTGGAGCTCTCCGGAGATGATCGCATCCTGGATGGTCTTGACGAACAGGTCGCGCAGGGAAGGGGCAGTGAGTTGTTCAAGTTTCATAAGAAATGTTGCTCTTTTCTAACAAAATGAAGTCTGGTCCGTTCTGGCTCTGGCCGTACCACAGACCACGATAGGATTATACTATACATTTTGCCATGGCACAATATATAGTTTTTGTGACATCTTATGAACCTCGGTTAGCGCCGGGTAACTTTGTTGAAAGTTTGACAATGTCACACTAAAATTATTGTGTGAATTTATATTCATAGGTATCAATTGATTCAAAATTGTTTTGGGAGGGAAATTATGCCTAACATTCCGATCAAAAAGGAACAAAGAAATTTTGATGCGGCTCAGATGCTGGGCGGCCGTATGGGAACCTATGGTTCTGACAATCCGGCGCAGAGCATCCTTGACTGGACCAACATGATCACTCATGTCCGCCGCAAAGCCAAACCCCACGACTACGATACGGTCGGTCTGGAAGCGGTCGCCACCGAAGAGATGGGTCAGATCGCTCTCAAGATGGAATTCCGTAAACCGAAGTCTCTCGACGAGATCGCGGTCCTCATGGGCTGCAAGAACGACACCGAGAAACTTCACCTGGAAGACGTCCTCGAAGAGATGTGCTATCTCGGCGTCTGCGAATTCGATCGTGAGAATCCCCAGAAGATCAAGAAGTACTCCATCAAGTCCTTCGTTCCCGGTATCGCTGAGATGCTCAACGAGCATGCCGAGTGGTATGAGGAATATCCGGAACTGGCCGAGCACTTCGAGCTCATGACTTATCAGCCGTTCGACGGTGCCATGATGGGCGTCAAAGCCATGGGTCTCACTCAGATGATCCCCGAAGGCGGCGCCGGTGTCGGTATGCACGTCATCCCCGTTGAAAAGGCCATCGAATCCGAGAACGAGTCCATCGACATCGAGCACATCTCTCACTGGCTCGACAAGTACGATGGCAAATATGCCGTCTCTCCGTGTTCCTGCCGTCAGGAGCGCCACGAGCGCGGTGTCGGCTGCGCCGATGACCCGAACCACTGGTGTATCGCCGTTGGTGACATGGCGGACTACATGGTCCAGTCCAAGAAACCCGGCCACTACATCGACCGTGACGAAGTCATGCGCATCCTCGAAGTCGCTGAGAAGAACGGCTTCGTCCATCAGACCACCAACATCGACGGTAAAGACAAGATCTTCGCGATCTGCAACTGCGACGTCAAAATCTGTAACGCGCTTCGTACCTCGATGCTCTTCAACACCCCGAACCTCTCCGCTTCCGCTTATACCGCGAAGGTCAACCCGCAGAACTGCGTCGCCTGCGGCCGCTGCGTCGAGTTCTGCCCGGCCGGTGCTGTCAAGCTTGGCCAGAAGCTGAAGTGCAAAGACGGTTCCGAAATGACCTATGAATTCCGTGATGATCCGGCCGATCACATCTGGCTGAAAGATCGCTGGACCCCGAACTACAGAGACGAGAACCGCGAAGAGACCTATGAGTCCGGTACCGCTCCCTGTAAGTCCGCCTGCCCGGCTCACATCGCCATCCAGGGTTACCTTCAGATGGCCAAGGAAGGCCGCTACGACGAGGCTCTCGAGCTCATCAAGAGAGAGAACCCGTTCCCGGCAGTCTGCGGTCGTGTCTGTAACCGCAAGTGCGAAGAAGCCTGTACCCGCGGCACCATCGACGAAGCCGTCGCCATCGATGAAGTCAAAAAGTTCATCGCTCAGCGCGACCTCTTCGAAGAGACCCGCTTCATCCCCGAAGTCGTTCTGACTTCCAACCAGTACACCGAATGGGGCGAGAAGATCGCCATCATCGGCGCCGGTCCTGCCGGTCTGTCCGCTGCCAACTACCTGGCCACCAAGGGTTACAAACCCACCGTCTTCGAGAAACATGACGAACCCGGCGGTATGATGGTCTACGGTATCCCGTCCTACAAACTCCAGAAGGACGTCGTTGCTGCTGAGATCGATGTCATCCGTCAGCTGGGTGTCGAGATCCGCTGCGGCGTCGAAGTCGGTAAGGACGTCACCATCCAGGAACTGAGAGATCAGGGCTACAAGGCATTCTACATCGCCATCGGCTGCCAGGGCTCCCGTAAAGCCGGCGTCGAGGGTGAGGACGCAGAAGGCGTCATCTCCGCGGTCGACCATCTTTACAATGTCCATGCTCTTGGCGACAAGATGAAGGTCCCGAAGAAGGTCGTCGTTGTCGGCGGCGGTAACGTTGCGGTCGACGCAGCCCGTACCTCTGCAAGACTTGGCGGCGAGGACGTCCAGATGTTCTGCCTCGAGTCCCGCGAGACCATGCCCGCCTCTGACGAGGAAGTCGAAGAGACCCTCGCCGAGAACATCGCCATCAACAACGGCTGGGGCCCGAAGGAATTCCTGAAGGACAAGAAGGGCAAAGTCACCGGCGTCGTCTTCAAAAAGTGCCTCTCCGTCTTCGACGAGAACCACAAGTTCGCTCCGAAGTACGATGAGAACGACACCATCACGGTCGAAGCCGACTATGTCATCACCTCCATCGGTCAGTGCATCGACTGGGGCGGCCTCCTCGAAGGCGAAGACATGGAATTCGTCCATGGTAACTATCCGAAGGCTGACCCGTTCACCTATCAGACTTCCGTCGAAGACATCTTCGTCGGCGGTGACGTCTACCATGGTCCGTCCTTCGTTGTCAACGCCATCGGCGAAGGCCACGAAGCGGCTGAATCCCTCCACCGTTTCGTCCGTCCGACCTGTGACTCCCTGACCCTTGGCCGTGAGCACAGACACTTCTTCGAGTTCGACAAGAACAACATCTCCGTTGAGTCTTACGACAACTCCAAGAGACAGAAACCCGAAATGGTCACCGGCATCGATACTGCCAAGACCTTCGAAGAGTTCAAGAAGTGCTTCACCGAAGAGCAGGTCAAGATCGAGACCGCCCGCTGCCTGAGCTGCGGTGCTTCCGTCGTCGATCCGGTCGCCTGCATCGGTTGTGGTATCTGCACCACGAAGTGCGCCTTCGACGCCATCCATCTTGAGAGAACCCATCCGGACCGTTCCAGAATGGAACGCTGCGAGGACAGCGACAAGCTGATCGTTCTCCAGAATGCTCCGAAGCGCTGGGCACACATCGCCGGCCTCGAACTCAAAAAGGCCATCTCCAAAGTCACCGGCTAACAACCGTTTGTGATCACGATCCCGCAGATTCGAAGATCTGCGGGATCTTTTTTGCTCTTGATTTGTCCGCACAGCTTAGTGTATTATCAAGGTTGATATGATTTTGTCTTTTTGTGAGAAAGGAGAAACAATCATGAACAAGACGACCCATAAACTTGTCAGCATCCTGCTCGCGCTTGCCAGCATCTTCGGCATCATCGCCGGCGGCCTCGGCATCCGTGACGGTCTGGCAGTCAAAGATTCTCTGACCAGCGGGGAAGGCGACCCCGTCGCACAGCTGACGGACGGTATCTCTCAGCTCAAAGAGAACGAGACCGCTTACCTCGACGGTGTCGTCCAGTACAAGGACGGCCTTGTCCAGCTCGAAGACGGCGCTGCCCAGCTCGCAGACGGTGAAGTCCAGCTTGCAGACGGCAAAAAGCAGCTGAAAGACGGCGAAGCCCAGCTCGCGCAGGGTTATAAGGATTATGCCGACGGTCAGAAGCAGCTCGCTGCCGGCCAGAAGCAGATCGACGACAACACTGCTGCCTACAAAGAAGGTAAGGCGACGCTCGCCAAGATCGAGCCGATCATTCCTTATCTCAACCAGTACATCGCCTTCCGTGACGGCACCATCGCAAAGCTCCCGGGCTTTGAGACCGCTCAGGAATGGTTCATGTCCATCGTCCGTCCTCTCATGAAGAAACTCGGCCTCTTCGACATCCCGAACGACGTTCGCGATCTGCCGAAGTATGTCACCGATATGGTCAAAGACGGTAAGGCCCAGCTCAAGCAGTACGAAGACGGTCTGAAGCAGCTCGCCGAAGGTAAGAAGGCTCTTGCCGCCGGCAAGAAGCAGCTCCAGGACGGCGAAGCTCAGCTCGCGGACGGCCGTAAACAGGTCGCCCAGGGTGAGAAAGACCTTGCCAAGGGTTACTCCGACTATGCAGACGGTCAGAAACAGCTGAAAGAGGGCCGTGCCCAGCTCAAACAGTTCGAAGACGGTATGGGCCAGCTGCAGGACGGTCTCGATGAAGTCCTCGCCCAGAAGAACTACATCCGCAAGGATGGCACGGTCGTCGTTGCGTCTCCCGCTGACAACCTCGGGAAAGATTTTGACTACATCAAGTACAACAAAGACGGTTCCAAAGTCGAGATGCTCGACGAGACCAAGAACTACATCGACCTCGATCAGGCGACCAAGGTCCGCGATACCCTCGCGACTTATGTCGATGACATGACCCAGAACGCCACCAAGGAGATCGTCGGACGTCTCATCATGTCCGCTCTGCTCGTCCTCGGTTCCATCTTCGGTCTCATCGCCGCCATTCGCGGTCTCCTGAAGACCAAGGGCTTCGTCCCCGGCGTCATCGCTGCTGTGGCCGGTCTTGCGGCACTCATCGGCGGCATCGCCACGAAGTTCAACGACTATGTCTTCCTGCTGCCCGACGGCGGCGCCACCGGCAAACTCCAGATGGCGGGCATCATCCTGTTCGCACTGGCAGCCTGCTGCTTCGCAGTCGTCACGTTCTTCACCCGCGACAAGACCAAAAAGGTCAAGGTCGAAGGGGAAGACGTCCCGGTCGCGAAAGACTGAGCCGATCTTCTGATCGAACACTGAATATCGAAAAGACCGTTCCGTTTGGAGCGGTCTTTTTTGTTTTGTTTTCCCGTTCGTCAAAATGTCGAAAATGAACGGTCGATTTTTGGCGGTTCAGACTAAGTAAATCATGATATACTATTAATGGTAATTTGTACGCGGACAGTTTTTTGTCAAAACAATAACAATGTATCAAAGAAATATGTAAGGGAGACATGTTTTATGAGAAAGACCAACAACTATCCTTTTGTCCTGGTCCACGGATTCCTGTGCTGGGGCGAAGAGGACCGCATCAACGATATCTGCCCGCTGTTCGGTATGTGGAACGGCAGCGCCAAAGAGACCCTGCAGGATGCCGGCTACACTGCGGACACACCGTCCGTCGGCATGTTCTCAGGTATGTGGGACAGAGCCTGCCTGCTGTATGCCTACATCAAGGGCGGCCGTGTCGACTACGGCAAGGTCCACTCCGAAAAGTATGGTCATGACCGTTACGGCAAGACCTATCCGGGCGTCGTCCCGAACTGGGGCGAACTCGACGAGGCCGGGAAGATCCAGAAGATCAATATCATCGGCCACAGCTTCGGCGGCCCCACTGTCACGACGCTGCTCCATCTTCTGGCAGAAGGCTCGGAGGAAGAGCGCGCCGGCACCGATCCCGACGACCTGAGCCCGCTGTTCGAAGGCGGCAAGGAGAAATGGGTCCACAGCTGCACGACCCTCGCCGGTACGCACAACGGCGTTACCCTGCCGGAACAGTTGGGCAAGCGGACTATGGATATTGCCGAGTGGGCGGTCGGTGCTCTCGCCATGCTGACTTCCGGCACCTGGTTCTCCAAAGTCTACGGCTTCCATCTGGACCGCTTTGGCGTCTCCAGCCAGACGAAGCATCTGTCCCTGGACCCGACCCTCATCCAGCACTTCGTCAACCTTCGGGAAGACAATATCGGCTGGGAACTGAGCAGAGAAGTCTGTCAGGAAATGACAAAGGACTACAAGATCTACGACAATATCTACTACTTCTCATATTACGGTGTCCGCACCGAGAAGAACAAGAAGGGCGGCCAGTCCGGCACGAAAGACATGTGGCTTCCCATGCGTCCCTTCGGTTACATGACCGGTAACTGGAAGCGGAAGCAGGTCTCCGATGAGTGGCTACCGAACGACGGCCTCGTCAACATCCCGGCGGCGCACCACCCGATCGGCCAGCCCTGGCAGGACTTCGACGCCGCGGACATCAAACCGGGCATCTGGAACGTCATGCCGCAGGAGTACAAGGACCACACCTCCTACATGGGCGTCCTCGAGACCAAAGAGGACTACAAGAACTTCTTCCTGGAGATCGCGGACCGTGTCACTGACCTTCCGGTCATCGAGTAAGGACTCTCAAAAACAGTCAAGGGACTGGCGCAAGCCGGTCCCTTTTCGTATAATAGGGGTACATCGCCACAGGAGGCACAAACATGCTGAACACGACACTCATCTACATCGAACGGGACGGGGAGTACCTGATGCTGCACCGGACCAAGAAGGAGAACGACCTGAACCACGACAAGTGGATCGGGGTAGGGGGCAAGTGCGAGGAAGACGAGAGCCCTGAGGAGTGCGCGCGCCGGGAAGCCTTCGAAGAGACCGGCCTCACCCTGGGCGATCTGCGCTACCACGGCATCGTGACCTTCGTCTCGGACCGGTATGAAGGGGAGTACATGCACCTTTTCTCCTGCGAGGACTGGGAAGGCACCGTCAAAGAGTGTCCCGAAGGCGACCTCGTCTGGGTCCCGAAGGCAGAAGTGCCGGAGCTGCCGGGCTGGGAAGGGGACCGGATCTTTCTCCGTCTCATGGCGAAACCGCACCCGTTTTTCTCCCTGAAACTCTGCTACGAAGGCGATGTACTGGTGTCCAATGAACTGCATTTTTACGGCGCCTGATTATTTTTCGAAAAAGGTCATTTTTGGGTTGACTTTAGTGGACATTCTCAATATAATATCAAAGTAGCTTTTGGGGCCCGGCGCTCCGAAGATCGCGTATGGACCATTAGCTCAGTTGGTTAGAGCAACCGGCTCATAACCGGTGGGTCCGGGGTTCGAGTCCCTGATGGTCCACCAAGACCTTTTACATAGGGGTATAGCTCAGTTGGTAGAGCAGCGGTCTCCAAAACCGCGTGCCGAGGGTTCAAGTCCTTCTGCCCCTGCCATTATGCTGATATAGCTCAGTCGGTAGAGCGCATCCTTGGTAAGGATGAGGTCACCGGTTCAAATCCGGTTATCAGCTCCATAGAAACCGTACAGAATTGTCTTTTATGACAAGCTGTGCGGTTTCTTTTTTTACAATTTTCCGAAGATGTGCTGTTTTATGGTACATTTTGGCCTTGCGTTAAGATGTGTTTAAGATTCTGAATATAAAATAAATTGATACGAAACATATGTTAACTATTTGTCCGTATCACCATTCAAAAAGCTTTGGAGAAAGAGGGAGATCTGTCATGAAAAAAGCACTCGCGGCACTCATGTCTCTGTGCCTGTTCGTCGTTCTGCTTTGTGTCCCGTCGTTTGCGGCAAAAGCACCGGCGGAAGAGGAAGGGGATATGGGTGTTTTATCAGATGTGCTCGGTGCACTGGATACCGCCTATGTGGGTTCCAACACCAAACTCTATGTCAAAGCGGACAAGAAAGCCGGCCTGTCGACGAAAACGAAAGTCCAGTTCCAGTATGAGGACCTGAACGGTGCCGTCTATTTCCCGGGCGATGTAGACCCCTCCGGCATGTGCTTCTCCTGGGATGATCCGGACCTGACCCTTTCCAAAGGTGGAAAGACGTATCAGAGCGGAAAGGCTCCAATCGCCAAAGTGGGACAGTCTGTGACCTACACGACGAACAACGGGGCAGTGCTTACCATCAAAACGGTGCGCGGTTCCTCGACTGTCGGTTCTCTGTTCCTGACGGTCGACGAGAAAAAGGGTACCATCAAGTCCATGAACAACGACCCGGACCATGAGAAGACCTGCTACGGCAAGGCGATGTTCGACGGCAAAACCAAATATATGAGCATCAAAGGGCGCGGGAACTCCACGTGGATCCTCCCGAAGAAGCCTTACAATATCACGTTCTATGACGACGCCTCCTATGACAGCAAAGACGGTGTCAAAATGGTCAAGGACGTGAAGGCGAAGAAGTGGTCCCTTGTGGCGAACTACTTCGACAATTCGCTGCTTCGTAATAAGATCGCGATGGACCTCGCAGACAACCTCGGGATCGGGATGAAGACCCGGTTCATGGATGTCTGGATGAACGGCACCTACCTTGGCAACTACCTTGTGACACCGAAGAACGATTACAACACGCCGGACAACGGCTACGCGCTGGAGAACGACAACTATGTCGACCCGGATTCGTTCCAGATCCCCGGCATGTTTGAAATCAACAGTGTCCCCGGCGTCTCGATCATGGGCAGCGGCTACTTCAACCGCATCACGGTCAAGGATGTCGGCGACACCGCCAAAGCGAACGGTGCTACCAAAAAGACGATCGAGAAACATTTCCTGAATGCCTGGGAAGCGCTGGAAGATTACGACTCGGAAGCGTATCAGCAGTATTTCGACATGGACTCCTGGGCGAAGATGTACCTCATGTATGAGGTTGCGAAGATCTATGACTGCTATGCCGGCAGCCTGCTCATGCACCGCGACGGACTTTCGAAGAACGACAAGCTCATCGCCGGACCGGCCTGGGACTACGATGTCGCCTTCGGCCGCACGCTCCACAAGTTCTTCGTCGGCGTTTCCGAACCGATGCAGATCAACGCGGAAGGCTGGTACATCGACCATATCGGTATGGACCTTTCCGACCAGCCGATCAGCCTCCTGCAAGAACTCGGCAAACACAAGAGTTTCCGCCAGCATGTCAACAAGATCTACCAAGAGTATGAGTGGGCATTCAAAGACTGTGAAGCGAACGTGGGCCGTCAGGCGGTCCAGATCCGCGACTCCGCTCTCATGAACAATGTCCGCTGGGTGACCAACAACCTGTGTGCCGAGTACGTCGTGGCCCCGAACACGATGCGCGCGATCGGCACCGGCAAATACAAACTCAACTACCGGGTGACGACGTCCTGGACGGACTATGTCGACAACCTGGCGGAGTGGTGTAACAAACGAGTCCTGTGGCTCTCCGACCACACGAACTCCTGATCCGATTCAACGGAGAAAGGTAATGGATATGAAAACAGTATGGAAACGGATGCTGGCGGTGCTCCTGTGCACGTTCCTGATGGTCAGTGCCCTCAGTGTCTCTGCATTCGCGATCAGCGCAAAACCCTACAAAGGGATCCAATATAAGAAGTACACCTATCTCGGGGACAGCATCCCCTTCGGGTACGGTCTCGTCTCGCAGGAAGAGAGCTCCGACCCTTTCAGTGTCGGCAACCGGGTCAAGGGTTCCTACACTGATCTCGTGGGCGATGTACTGCAGACAAATAGTAAAAAAACCGTCGTCCAGCCCGCCGCCAGCTCCGGCAGCCGGGTCTGCGACTACCGGATCCTCTTTGAACGGGGCCTCGGCTATCAGGACCCCTACGATCGGGAAAACGACTGGTACGGCATGAGAAAGCCGGAACGGACCGTCCGCCTTCGCGCGATGGGTCCGGAGGTCGTCAAATGGCTGTCCGACTCGGACCTCGTTACGTTCCAGTGCGGGCTCAATGACATCACGGCCTGCCTCATCAACGCGGCATATGCGACCGGCGTCATCGACCTCGACAAACTCCAGTCCCTCGACGGTCTGCAGGATGTCATCAACTATCTGGCCTTTGCCTTCGGCAACCTGAAGAACGATCCGGTCATCATCGATAACTTCCTGACGGTCTTCGCCAAAGAAGTGGCGGAACTGCGGAAGAACATCCGGGTCGTCATGAAGGAACTCACGGAGATCGCTCCGGAGGACGCGGACATCCTTGTCGTCGGCTACCACAAGGCCGTCCAGGGCATCCGGGTCATCCCGGGCACCGACCGCTCCTTCCTGTTCGACGTGGTCGATGAAGTCCTGATGTCCTTCAACAGCTACTATAAGACCGTGTCGAAGCAGTACGGAAACGTCTACTTCGTCGATGCTCCGGATGCGGACGTCGTCTATCCGAAGGGCACGACCGTTTTCGAATGGCTGAGCGATACGAGCTTCATCCTGATGGGTGTCCACCCGAGTGCGAAGGGCCATCAGTACATCGCCAAACAGGTCCTGAAGAAACTCAAAGAGATCAACGCATAAACGAACTGGAGATGATTCCCCGTGAAAGCGACACAATTGTCATTTCGGCGTGTGGAAAAGAAATATCTGCTGACGCGGAAGCAGTACCGGCTCCTCCGGGCTGCTCTGTGTGAGTACCTCGAAGCGGACGACTATCCGAAGAGCACCATCTGCAATGTCTACTACGACACGCCGGATTATCTGCTCATCAGCCGTTCGCTCGAGAAACCGGTCTACAAGGAGAAATTCCGTCTTCGCAGCTATGGAGTCCCCGAAGAGGACGGAAAGGTCTTCATGGAGATCAAGAAGAAATATGACGGCGTCGTCTACAAACGGCGGGTCCGGGCCTGTGAACACGACGCGGTCGACTACATGAACGGCGGGCCGGAACCACAGGTGACGAACCGGCAGATCATGAACGAGATCGACTGGTTCTGCCGGACCTACCGCAAACTGCAGCCCGGCATGTTCCTTGCCTATGACCGGTATGCCTTCCGGGCGAAGGAAGACCCGGACCTGCGCATCACCTTCGACTGGAACATCCGGTTCCGGACGGACCACATGGACCTCGTATACGGAGACTACGGTGAGTACCTCTTCGATGAGGACCTGTGCGTCATGGAGATCAAGATCCCGGGTGCCGCTCCGATGTGGCTGACACAGATTTTGAGCGCCCTCGAGATCTATCCGACTTCGTTCTCGAAGTACGGGAGGTGCTATCAGAAGATGATGGCCCGCAGAAGAGAAGAACATCAACAACGGGAGGCTCCGCGCTATGCTGGATAGCATCACTTATTCCGATAAAGTTTTCAATATGCCGATCATGACTTTTCTGGCCTGTATCGGCGCCGCACTGCTGCTGGGGATCGGCACCGCGCTGATCTTCCAGTTCAAGACGAAACACACGGCTTCCATGGCCATCACGCTGGCCATCATGCCGCCGGCCATCGCCCTTGTCATCATGCTGGTCAACGGCAACATCGGCGCCGGTGTCGCGGTCGCAGGCGCATTTGCGCTGGTCCGCTTCCGCAGTATGCCCGGCACCGCCCGGGAGATCGCCGGCATCTTCGTCGCCATGGCCGTCGGTCTGGCCTGCGGCATGAACCAGCTGCTTCTGGCCGCCATCTTCTTCGCCATCATGGCTGTTTCGGTCATCGTCCTGACCCTGGTCGGCTTTGGCGATAAATCGGCGAAGATGCGGCAGATCCGCATCACGATCCCGGAAGACCTCGACTACTATGAACTCTTCGATGACCTGTTCGAACAGTACACGAAGGAGTGGGAACTGACCCGGGTCAAGACGACGAACATGGGAACGCTCTACGAACTCTGGTATGACGTCCTCATGAAAGATGAACGACAGGCAAAGCAGTTCATGGACGCGCTGCGCTGCCGCAACGGCAACCTGCGGATCGTCTTCGGCCGGATCGTCGAAAAGAACACCCTGTGACAAACCAAAAGAAAAAGTCTTCTGCGAACGCAGAAGACTTTCTTTTTGTTTATGATCGTCTCGAGGGCTCTGCCCCGGAACTTGGGGTCCCTTTTATCAGTACTTTGCACGTTCGTTGACCGAGCGGACGAAGTCGCGGTCCATTTTGTCGACGCGGCGGTCGTAAGTGATGAGACCGTTGATCTCGCCCTCGACGTCGGAGAGCTGGGTGAAGACACAGGCGGACAGGCCGCGGGGGATGTTCGCGATGATCCGCTTCTCGTAGGTCTTCTTATAGGCTCTCTGCAGGCGCCATTTCGTGAAGTACATCCGGTAGCCGAAGGGGATGGCGTCGCTCAGCATGTGGCCCTGGATGGGACGGGAGAAACCGCCGAACTCGGAGAGCAGGTAGCACCGTTCATCCTTCGGGACCCAGATGGGTGTGAAGTAGATGTGTTTCGACACGAAGTCGCCGGTGTGCTGGTCGTGCCAGCCGCTCGTGCGGTCGATGGTCCGGGTCGGGTCCTTCTTCGCAATGAGCTCCGAGATGCGGTCGGAGTCGAACTGGCCCCAGCCCTCGTTGAAGGGGACCCACATGGCGAGGGAGACGACGTTCTTCAGAAGGTCGATGGTCTCGAAGGTCTCCCGTTCGAATTCTTCCCGGCCGGCGGCGTCCGCACGGCTGAAGAGCTTGTAGGCGCCCTTCGTGTTGTCCTTGAACATGACGTTCAGGAAGGGGAGGACCGCGATCATCAGCGGGTTGTATTTCCCGCCGCCGTTGACCATGTCCTGCCAGACGAGGATGCCCATCTTATCGCAGTAGTAGTACCAGCGCAGGGGCTCGATCTTGATGTGCTTGCGCACCATCGTGAAGCCCATGTCCTTGAGGAGCTTGATGTCGTCCACCATCGCTTTGTCGGTGGGCGGCGTCAGCAGCCCGTCCGGGTAGTAGCCCTGGTCGAGGACCCCGTTGTGGAAGTAGGGCTCGTTGTTGAGCCAGAGCCGCGAGATGCCGTCCTTGTCTTTCCCGACGGAGAACTTCCGCATGCCGAAGTACGAGGTGACCGTGTCGGCGATGAGCCCGTTCGAGTTGATGGCGGTGATCCGCAGGTCGTAGAGGTCCGGGTGCTCCGGTGCCCAGAGTTTCGCGTCCTTCATCGGGATGGTAAGAGGCGTGCCGGTCTTGCCCTTGGCCTCCTGGACGATTCTGCCGTTCTCCAGCACTTCGACGGAGACGGTGGGGGAGTCGGACGTGACCGTGATGTCCACTTTCTCAAGGTCGATGTCCGGGACGATGTGCAGGTCCTTCACATAGCCCTTCGACACGCTTTCGAGCCACACGGTGCCCCAGATGCCGGACTGCCCCGGATACCAGATGTTCCCGGGCTTCGAGACCTGTTTTCCTCTGGCGATGTACGACGTGTCCGTCGGATCGAGCACCTTGAGGGTCAGGACGTTCTTTCCTTCATGCAGCACGTTGGAAACATCGAAGGTGAAGGGGAGGAAGCCTCCCTTGTGGGAGCCGAGGTCCTGACCGTTGAGGCTGACTTCACAGTAGTAGTCGACGGCCGTGAAGTGCAGGAGGGTGATGTCCTGGAAGAACTTCCGCTCGACGGTGAACTCTTTCTTATAGTAGAGGGCGTCCTTCGGCGTGACGGTCTTCTCCACGCCGGACAGCTGCGTCTCGGGAGAGAAGGGGACGAGGATGTCGCCCTGGTAGTCCTCGAGTTTTGAGAACTCCGGCAGGATGGCATACTGCCATGTGCCGTTGAGACAGAGGTAGCTGTCCCGGCGCATCTGCGGGCGGGGATATTCCGCCAGCGGCATCGCGTCGACGGCTTTCGTATACTTGGAGTCTAGCTTCATTGTCATTCTCCTTCCAAAAGGGTCCTGCAAGCTTTCGAGGATTGGCAAGCAAAAACGGACGGAAAAACGGAACCGATAAAGAACGCTTCCGAGAAAGCCCTCTTTGATACCATTTTACTCAATAAGGCGTAAATCGCCAAATAAAATCGAAAGTACCTAAAATTAGGGGTTGTATTTTTACGGGAAAGCTCTATAATAGGTTTAGCACTCAAAAGAAAAGAGTGCTAAACCAGTTCAAAATATGTTTTATATATGGAGGAATCAGTTATGACGATCAAGCCTGTAGCAGACAGAGTGCTCATCAAGACCGTGGAAGCGGAAGAGACCACCCAGAGTGGCATCCTTCTTGCCGCTGCCGCCCAGGAGAAACCGCAGATCGCGGAGGTCATCGCAGTTGGCCCCGGCGGTATGGTCGAAGGCCATGAAGTGGCGATGTTCCTGAAGCCCGGCAACAAAGTCATCGTCGGCAAGTACACCGGCACCCAGGTCAAGGTCGGCTCCGAAGAGTACACGATCGTCCGTCAGTCCGACGTCCTTGCTGTCGTCGAAGACTGAGCACGTTTTCTGAAAAATCAATCACAAAGAGGTAATACACAATGGCAAAACAGATCATCTACGGTGAAGAGGCCCGCAAGGCCCTTCAGACCGGTATCGACAAACTTTCCAACACCGTCAAGATCACCCTCGGCCCGAAGGGCAGAAACGTGGTCCTTGACCGCAAATACGGCGCTCCGCTGATCACCAACGACGGTGTCACCATCGCCAAGGAAGTCGAACTGGAAGACGCGTTCGAGAACATGGGCGCCCAGCTCGTCAAGGAAGTCGCCACCAAGACCAACGACATCGCCGGTGACGGTACCACCACCGCAACGCTGCTCGCACAGGCCCTCGTCCGCGAAGGCATGAAGAACGTTGCCGCCGGTGCCAACCCGATGGTCGTCAAGAAGGGCATCCAGGCTGCGGTCGACGCCGCTATCGAGGCCGTCAAAGCCAACGCCAAGCCCGTCTCCAGCTCCGCGGACATCGCGAGAGTCGCGACCGTCTCTTCCGCCGATGAATATGTCGGTCAGCTGATCGCCGACGCCATGGACAAAGTCTCCGCAGACGGTGTCATCACTGTCGAAGAGTCCAAGACCGCCGAGACCACCTGCGACGTCGTCGAAGGCATGCAGTTCGACCGCGGTTACCTGTCTCCGTACATGGCCACCGATACCGAGAAGATGATCGCCGAGATCGAAGACGCGCTCATCCTCATCACCGACAAGAAGATCACCAACATCCAGGAGATCCTCCCGCTGCTCGAGACCATCGTCAAGACCGGCCAGAAACTCGTCATCATCGCAGAGGACATCGAAGGCGAAGCCCTTGCCACTCTGCTTCTCAACAAGATCCGCGGTACCTTCACCTGTGTCGCTGTCAAAGCCCCGGGCTTCGGTGACAGACGGAAGGAAATGCTGCAGGATATCGCCATCCTCACCGGCGGTACGGTCATCACTTCCGACCTCGGTCTGGAACTGAACACCACCACGGTCGACCAGCTCGGCCGCGCTGCCCAGGTCAAGATCTCCAAGGACGAAACCATCATCGTCAAGGGCGCCGGTGCCAAAGACCAGATCGCTGCCCGCGTCGAGCAGATCAAGGCTCAGATCGAGACCTCGACCTCTGACTACGACAAAGAGAAACTCCAGGAACGTCTCGCCAAACTCGCCGGCGGCGTCGCCGTCATCCATGTCGGTGCTGCCACTGAGACCGAGATGAAGGAGAAGAAGCTCCGCATCGAAGATGCTCTGGCCGCCACCAAGGCCGCTGTTGAGGAAGGCACCGTCGCTGGCGGTGGTACCGCTCTCATCAACGCCATCCCGGCCGTCGCCGCTCTCCTCGAGAAGGAAGAGGACGCTGACATGGCCACCGGCATCAAGATCGTCCTGAAGGCCATCGAAGAGCCGGTCCGCCAGATCGCGAAGAACGCCGGTCTCGAAGGCTCCGTCATCATCGACGCCATCAAGAAGTCCGACAAGGTCGGCTACGGTTTCGACTTCGCGTCCGAGCAGTATGTCGACATGTTCGAAGCCGGCATCCTCGACCCGGCGAAGGTCACCCGTTCCGCTCTGCAGAACGCATCTTCCGTCGCCGCGATGGTCCTGACCACCGAATCCCTGGTCGCCGACAAGCCGGACCCCGCCGCTGACGCCGCGCAGGCCGCCGCCATGGCCGCTGCCGCTCAGGGTGGCATGTACTAAATCGCCCATACAAAACCAAAAGCAGTCTTCTCAGAAGGCTGCTTTTTTTGGTATCATGTGTTAATGGAAAACAGACGTTTACAGGGGTTGCCATCGGCTCTTTAATGCTTTATAGTATTAAAGTAATAAATTCTGTAACGTCAGAGGAGATGCAAGTTATGATCTGGAACCCGTCCAAGGAGTGCATGGATCGCGATACACTGCATGAACTGCAGAGCGCCCGTCTGCGCAAGATCGTCGAACATGTCTACTACGGCAACGAGTATTATCGCAACAAGATGCAGGAAGTCGGCCTGGAGCCCACAGACATCAACGGGATCGAGGACCTGTCCAAACTTCCGTTCACCACCTATGAAGACCTGAGAGCGACCTATCCCTTCGGCATGCGCTCGGTCCCGCTGTCCCAGTGTGTCCGACTGCAGTCTTCCTCCGGTACGACCGGCAAACCGAAGATCGCGCTGTACACCCGCAAGGACATCGACATCTGGTCGGAAGGCGTGGCTCGTTCCATGGCCATGGCCGGTGTCACCAGCGACGATATCGTTCTGGTCTCCTATGGCTACGGCCTGTTCACCGGCGGCCTGGGCGCCCACTACGGTGCTGAGAAACTCGGTGCTCTGGTCATCCCGATGGGTACCGGCAACACCAAGAAACTCATCGATATGCTCATCGACTGTAAAGCAACGGTCATCTGCTGTACGCCGTCCTATCTTCTGCACATCGCCGAAGCGCTGGAGGAAAGCGGACGCATCAACGAGATCTCGCTTCGCTGCTCCATCAACGGCGCCGAACCCTGGTCCGATGAGATGAGAGAGCAGATCGAGAAGCGTCTCGGCATCAAGGCTTACGACATCTACGGCCTGACCGAGATCTCCGGCCCCGGCGTCGCCACGGACTGCGATTTCCACAAAGGCCTCCACATCTGGGAAGACCACTTCCTGCCGGAAGTCATCAACCCGGAGACCGGCGAGCAGCTTCCGGAAGGTTCCGAAGGCGAACTCGTCATCACCTGCCTGACCAAGGAGGGCCAGCCCCTCATCCGTTACCGCACGAGAGACATCACCCGTCTCGAGTATGAGAAGTGTGAATGCGGCCGTACCATGGCCCGCATCCAGCGCTTCAAGGGCCGTTCCGATGACATGCTCATCATCAAGGGCGTCAACGTGTTCCCGTCCCAGGTCGAGGCTGCGCTGCTCAACGTCGACGGTGTCACCCCGAACTACTTCATGACCGTCGACCGTGTCGACAACTCCGATACCCTCGAAGTCGCCGTCGAAGTCGAAGACCGCTTCTTCTCCGACGATATGGCCGAACTCGAGAGACTCAGCCAGAAGGTCAAGGCCCAGCTGAAGTCCGCCATCGGCCTCAACGCCAAGATCAAACTGGTCGAGCCCAACGGCCTCGAACACAGCCAGGGCAAGACCGTCCACGTTCTCGACAAGAGAAAACTCTACGATTAAGGAGGAACCACCATGACCGTCAAACAGTTATCTGTCTTTCTTGAAAACCGGGAAGGCCGTCTGCAGCAGATCTTCAACATCCTGAAAGAAGCCAACGTCAACGTGGTCTCTGTCTCCATCGCCGAGACCTCCGACTACGGCATCGTCCGTATGATCGTCTCGGATGTCGACGGTGCGCTGGCCGCCCTGAAGGCCAACAACATCACCGCGAAGGTCGTCGACGTGCTCGCCGTCAACATCTCCCACGAGGTCGGCAGCCTGTCGAAGTTCCTGAACGCCATCGCCGACGCCGGTATCAACATCAAGTACATGTACGGTCTCTCGACCGGTGACACCGGTGCGTCCATCGCCTTCAAGACCGATGACCTCGAAGGCACCGAGAAAGCCCTCGAGCCGCTGGAGGTCCAGTACTACACGCCCGAGTCCCTCGAGAACGTCGAATAAAACGAATCTGCATGAGCGCTCCGCTTCGGCGGGGCGCTTATTGACTTTTGGGGCGCTTTGTCTTATATTTGCTATGATTACTCATCCTTTTATTAATAAAGGGGTATTTGCGATATGTCTAACGTCATTTCCGAACTGCGCAACACGACGGACACGTCGAAGCTTTACAAGCTGCGCATGTTCCTGGCCAGCGACTATTTCTGCGCACTGGTCGTGCTCTATTCGGTCGTGGTCATCTGTTTCAACTGGATCATCCCCGGCGCGTTCCTGCTGGCGGTGCTCGTGGGGTTCGTGTTCATCCTGTCCGATGACATCGTCTCCGTGTTCCTGCCCATCATGCTCATCGCGTCCTTCGGCATCCAGGCGAATGACTCTCTCTGGGACTACATGGCCCTGGCACCCTTCGCGGCATTCCCGATCTTCGCCATCCTGTTCCACCACATCTTCTACCGGGAACGGGACAAGTCGAAGGTGAAGAGACCGGGCGCGCTGCTCCTGCCGATGATCCTCGTGTCCATCACGAACTTCCTCGGCGGCATCGGGACCATCCCGGTGGAGTCGTACTTCAGCCCGACGTCTCTCATCTACATGTTCGCCCTCGGCTTCATGATCGTCATCGTGTACTTCCTCAGCTACAACCATCTGGGGGCAGGGAAGAACTACACGACCCGCATCGACAAGCGCATCGCCAAGATCGCCTGCTGGCTCATGCTGTTCCTCATCCTGGCGACCCTGGAAGGCTATGTGGAGCGCTGGGCGAAATTCATGGAAGACCCGGGCATCCTCTACTTCCAGTGGCGGAACAACGCGAGTACGTTGTTCATGATGGCCATGCCCTTCGCGTTCTATATGTCCGCGCGGAAATTCTGGTACATCCTGCTGCCCTTCGCGTCCTACGGTGCCATGATCATGCTCGGCTCCCGGGGCGGTCTCATCCTGGGCGGTTTTGAACTCCTCATCCTCATCATCGTCGACCTCATCCTCGATAAACGCCACAGGAAGTACATCGCGGCCATCCTCGCGGTCATCTTCCTCGCGTTCCTCTTCAGCTTCCCGCAGCTCGAGCAGCTCATGGAGTACACGCTGAACCGGATGACGGCGGCGGACCAGTACAGCATCCGTCTCGGCCTCTGGCGCCGCTCGGTGGAGGACTTCCACCGCAATCCCATCTTCGGCATGGGCCTCGGCTACATGGGCAACCGGGACATCCACCCCTCCAAGGCGGCATCCCTCTGCTGGTACCAGTCCGCGCTCCCGCAGGTCTGGGGCAGCTTCGGTCTCGTCGGTCTCCTGACCTACGGCTACCAGATGATTGTCCGCTGGAAATTCCTCATGTCGAAGCATTCCATGTTCGCGTACACGGTCACTGCGTCGTTCCTGGCGCTGGAACTCATGTCTCTCGTGAACCCCGGCATCTTCGCCATGTTCTACCTCCTCATCATCTCGATGGAGTTCTTCATCCTCGAGAAGTACCATTTCCCGGAGATCCACATGAAGCTCGAAGTGGAACTCGGTGCCGGTACCCAGTTCACCTTCTCGGAAGACGAATTCGCGGAGGAAGACGGGGAAGAGGCATAACAACAATCTTGATTTTTACCAACTGGAGTTGATCACTTTTTTATGGGCAGTACAGCCATGATCATTGTCCTGATCATTTTCGTCATCCTTTCCGGATTCTTCTCCGCGTCGGAGACCGCGTTCTCCAGCGCCAGCGAGATCCGGCTGAAATCCATGGAGCAGGAAGGCAATAAAGCGGCCTCCCGTGCCCTCCGGATCATCGATGACTACGATGCCATGCTGTCGACCATCCTCATCGGCAACAACATCGTCAACATCGGCGCTTCCGCCATCGCCACCGTTCTCTTCGTGCGGGCGATGGGCGACATCGGCGCCACATGGTCGACCATCGTCAT
>JAFTZU010000033.1 GCA_017461005.1 Clostridia bacterium | reverse complement strand
GCCCAGAAGAACGCGCAGAAGGCGAGAGCGGCCAAGGCGGCTGCGGCCTCCGCATCGGGCGATTCGTACTCCATCGGCGATACCGTCAAACATAAAGCCTTCGGCACCGGCGTCGTCCTGAACGCGAAGCCGATGGGCAACGATACTCTCCTGGAGATCGCCTTCGAAAAGGCCGGCACCAAGAAAGTCATGGCCAACTTTGCGAAGCTGACGAAAGTGTAAGGCTGTACACTTGCGTTTTTTCGCTTACGTGCTATACTGAATATGAACAATGTCAGGCTTTCCCGTACAAGTGTGAAAGCCTGAACTTTTTGGAGGAAACAAATATGAAACATTATTTCATCCAGAACCCGAACTCCGGCAAGAATCAGAAGATCGACGTCATCAAAGAGTGTGTCATCCCGGCCGCGGAAAAAGCCGGCATCGACTATGAGATCTATGACACCAAGTGCAAAGGCGACGCCACCCGCTTCTGTAAGGAAAAAGCCGAAGAGGCAAAGAAGGCCGGGGAGAACGTCCGCTTTTACGCAGTCGGCGGTGACGGCACACTGTATGAAGTCGTCAATGGCGTCGTCGGCTATGACAATGTGGAGATCACCGTTGTCCCGAAGGGTTCCGGCAACGACTATATCCGTCTGTACGGCACCGAAGAGCAGTTCCTGAACGTGGAAAACCTCATCGACGGCATCCCGCTGACGGTCGACGGCCTGAAAGTCACCGACCAGGACGGTGTCACCGAATACGCCATCAACCAGGCCTCCCTCGGCTTCGACGCCGAAGCCTGTTCCAAACAGGAAGCCATGAAGAAACTCCCCGGTGCCATCGGTCACAAGACCTATGTCCTCGGCGGCCTCTACTGCATGTTCGCAAAGGTCTATAACGAGTACCGTGTCTTTGTCGACGGTGCCGAGACCTGGGGCCCCTTCATCCAGGCCACCGCATGGGTCGGCCAGTACTACGGCTCCGGCATCAAGTGCGGCACGTTCGCCGATCCGACAGACGGCCTTCTGGACTTCTCCATCATCCATCGCGTCATGTCCTGGCCGCGCATGTTCCCGTACATGCTCCTCCACTGGCAGCAGAAGTTCGACTATTACAAGTACCCGTTCGTCGAGTACACCCGCGGTACTTCCATGACCATCGACGGCCTCGGCAAGTCCTATGACGTCAACGTCGACGGCGAATGCCGCCCAGTCACGAAGGTCACCTTCGAGATCGCACCGTCTGCCTTCACCTTCATCCTTCCGAAGGACACGCCATTCTTCAAGGACATCGAGTCCGGCAAGACCTCCTATGTCATCGACCAGGGGAAGAACTGCCAGGAACCCCGCCGCAGCAAACTCCTGAAGAAGTACAAGTTCCACAAGTACTTCAACCAGAAGGTCAAGGGCTACGGCACGAAACGCAAGTAAATCGCCAAAACAACAGAGAGCTGAGGACCTTCGTTCTCAGCTCTTCTTTTCTGTGCTATAATAGGGAAAGCTTTTAAGTTGTTTTAAGTCGGGCGCTATATATAGGAATTGCCCGTTAAACAGTTTTTAACAAAATGGAGGTGTGGTGTCTCAGTATGAATCCGAAGTTAGTACGATTCGGGCTGTTCACCGGCATGGCTGCCATCGGTTCCACGGTGGTGCCGGCTATGACGAAGAAAGCCACCAAGAAGGCGGCAAAGCAGCAGATCCGCAAAACGACCGCCACCATCGATTTTGACAATATGGGCCCCGAGATCGTCCGCAAGGACGGCTCCGAGGACAAGCGAGAGGATCAATAAATGGAGTTCAACACCGAAAAGTTTGCGGAGGAGGCGCTCCGTTCCATTCAGGGAAACATCGCCAACCTCAACACACTGAACATCATCGTCGTCGGCAAGACCGGCGCGGGGAAGAGCACGCTCATCAACAGCGTCTTCCGGGAAGACCTTGCGACGGAGGGCATGGGCAAACCTGTGACCAGCCACATGAGCAAGATCTCGAAGGAAGGCTTCCCGCTCAACATCTACGACACCCGCGGGTTCGAGCTCGGGCGCGATGCACAGATCCAGGTCCGCAACGAGATCATCGAGACCATCAAAGAGGGCGTCAAGTCGAAGGACGTCAACAAGGCGATCCACTGCATCTGGTACTGTGTCAACACCGCAACCAACCGCATCGAACCGGAGGAGATCGACTGGCTTCGCGAGTTCGCGAAAGAGAATGCCATGACGAACGTTCCGGTCATCGTCGTCCTGACCCAGTCCTTCTCGAAGAAGAACGCCCAGGCGCTCCGCCAGCTCGTCCTCGACGAGAAGCTCGACGTCCTGCAGGTCGTCCCGGTCCTCGCGAAGGACTATGAGATCGACGAAGACTACATCGCCAAGGCATACGGCCTCGACGTGCTCATCCAGGTCATGGCGGAAGCCCTGCCGGACGAGCTCCTGAGTACCCTTTTAAACGTGCAACGCGCGTCCCTTGATCTCAAACGCTATTATGCGAGAACGGCAGTCGCAGCTGCCACCTCCGCAGCGTTCGGAGAAGGGTTCATGCCGATCCCCTTTGCGGACAGCGCGCTGCTCATCCCGACCCAGATCGCCATGATCGGCTCCATTACCGCGATCTTCGGCCTTGAAGTGAACAAGAGCATCATGGTCACTTTCGCGTCCGCCATGCTCGGTACCTCCGGTGCCACCCTGGCCGGCAAGGCCATCAGCTCCGGGCTCATGAAACTCATCCCGGGTGCCGGTACGGTCCTTGGCGGGACCATCTCCGGTTCCACCGCCGCTGCCATTACCACCATGCTCGGCGAAGCCTACATCCTCCTCATGGAGATGCTCTGGCTCGGTGAGTTCAACTCGACCGACTTTGAGACCAGCACCGGTCGGCAGCAGTTCCGCCAGCTCTTCAAGGAGCGTCTCGAGAACCGCACGTCCAAAGTCGCCGACCTTCCCGAAGGCCACTCCATCAACGATGTCATGGACCTGCCGGAGAACGTGAAGATCCCCTCGAGCATCCAGAACATGATCGACAAGGGCATGACGGCCGCGGAGAACATCTCCGTCACCGACATGCTGAAGGGCGCTGTCTCCAAAGTGCCCGGCGCCATCGAGTCCCTCATGGGCGGCGAGATGTCCGAGTCCTTCAAAAAGTCCAAGCTTGGGAAGGCCATCGAGGTCTACAAGATCCTCAGCTCGGAGGACGACAAGACCAACTGAATCGTTGTATAGACATTCTTTGTCAAACCAGTTATACTCTCCTTTGTAAGTCTACAAATTACAGAGGAGAGTTTTCTTTTTGAAGATCCAGTTATCCGATCACTTCACGACAGGACGGCTTCTGCGCTTCGCACTACCGTCGATCGTGATGATGATCTTCACAAGCTTCTACGGTGTCGTCGACGGCATCTTTGTCTCGAACTTCACCGGCTCCACGGCCTTCGCGGCGCTGAACCTGGTCTGGCCGTACATCATGATCCTCGGCGGTGTCGGGTTCATCCTCGGCGTCGGCGGAACGGCCCTGGTCTCGTACCAGATGGGGCAGGGCGATAAGGAGAAAGCGAACCGCACGTTCAGCCTGCTCGTCTACACCGGCATCGCCGTCGGTCTGCTCCTGACTCTGTTTGGCGAACTGACCATTACCCCGGTCTGCCGTCTGCTCGGCGCCAGCGACGCCATGCTCCCGCACTGCGTGAAGTACGGGCGCATCATGTTCGTCGGCATTGTCCCGTTCCTGCTCCAGAACATGTTCCAGACGTTCCTGGTGGCGGCGGAGAAACCTCGCCTCGGCCTCTGGGTGACCGTGGCGGCCGGCATCACCAACATGGTGCTCGACTACCTCTTCATGGGCCCGTTCCACTGGGGTGTGGCGGGTGCCGCCTGGGCGACGACACTCAGTGAATGTGTCGGCGGTCTCATCCCGCTTCTCTATTTCTGTTTCCCGAATTCGAGCCTTTACCGCCTAGGCAGGACCCGCTGGGACGGCGCCGCCCTCCGGCAGACCTGCTGGAACGGCCTCTCCGAGTTCGTGACGAACATCTCCATGTCCCTCGTCAACATGCTCTATAACCGTCAGCTGATGGCTTACATCGGGGAAGACGGCGTTGCCGCCTACGGGGTCATCCAGTATGTCGCCTTCTTCTTTGTGGCGATCTACATCGGTTATTCGATGGGCACCGCGCCGATCGTCTCGTACCACTACGGTGCCGAGAACTACGACGAACTGAAGAGTCTCTTCAAAAAGGGCCTCGGGTTCATCGCCGTCTCTGCACTGGTCATGATCACGCTCTCACAGACCCTGGCGAACGTCGTCGCCGG
>JAFTZU010000032.1 GCA_017461005.1 Clostridia bacterium | reverse complement strand
TCCCAGGACCGTATAGGTCAGTTTTCCGTTGATGCGTTCCGACTTCATGAGGCACACCCGGTCCACCGTCATGCGGACACGGTGCACTTCGGCGAGTTCTTCCACCAGCACCTGGTAAGGCCAGTCCGCTTTCCGCACCAGCGTGATATGCGGTCGGAATTTCTTGTTGTCGAAGGGCACGCCGGCCGCGGCAAGTGCAACCCGAACCTCGTGCACATACTGCTCCAGGGCCGGGTTTCTCTGCAGTCCGATCCAGAGCAGTTCTCCAAAGTTCCCGAGAGGCCCGCTCGTCAGGCGCAGGGTCGGCACCGGCACAGAGGCAAGCGCTTTCATGGCAGGCCGCGGGTCGGCCACTTCCCCGAGGAACGCGACGGTCACGTGCAGGTTCTCCGCCCGGGAGAAGTTGCCCCGCACGCCGTTCAGGCGCATCTCATTCTGCACCCGAAGAAGCTCTCCCTTGAACTCCTCCGAAAACGGAATGGCAATGAACAGCCTCATGTGTACCCCTTCTTTCTGATACCATTTCAAAAAACCGGCTCAGTCGAGCCGGTCCATCGAAAACATTTCATAACCTTCGTAGTAGTAAGAGTGCTCAATGCCTTTCATAAAGACATCCCGTTCGTCGACACGGTCCGTCAGAGCAGCTTTCAGCAGAACTTCCAGTTCGAGGCTGTTGACCGGAGAACGTTCCATAGCGGAGAGGTATTTTTCCTTTTCCACCCGGCTCCAGTCCACACATACACCAAGGCGTTTTTTCAAAATGCAGTCGAGCCAGATCCGCCCGCTTCTCCCATTCCCTTCACGGAAGGGGTGAAGAACATTCATCTCTACATATTTCGCAATTATTTCTTCAAACGTACTCTCCGGCATTCTCTCCACGACCGGAATACTCTCCGAAAGATAAAGGTGGGACGCAAAGCGGAAATTGCCTTTCGCAATATCAACATTCCTTACTTCACCGGGAGACTGGAACACGTCCTGAAACAAGTATTCATGGATTTGTTGCAGTCCGCGAAATGTGCCAACTTCAAAAGTGTCGATGAGACTCAGGTCCCAGAGCTCCACAGCGCGTCGCTTGGAAAGTTGCTCTTCCAGTTCATTGTTGATGCCGGGTTTCCGGTAACCGTTCATTCGTGCCCACCTCCTTTTACTGGATCATTATACCATATTTCGCGATTTACTACACCCGTTCGGCACCCACGTCGAATGCTACGAATCGCGCCATTATTCTTCACCAAACTTTGCGCTGAACTCGCCGAGCAGCTCCGTCAGGACGTCGAGCTGCCGGGAGATTTCCTTCAAGATGAACTGGTTCTCCTGGAGGAGTCCCATAATGGCATCTTCGTCGCCGTCGAGGCGTTCGTCCATCGCGTCCATCCAGTCGAGCATGCTGTCGTTCTGATTGCTCAGCACCTGCTTGATCTCAGCGAGGTCCGCAGAGTACTCGACGCCCTCCATGGCGCCGTTGCCGTCCGCGAAGTAACCCATCGAATACTTTCTGGCCATGTCGTTTCCTCCTTCTGTGGCGATTCACGTACGAAGCACCGTCAGGTTCCGTTTGCCCTTCCGGGACAGCCCGCGGTCCTCGGCCAGCCAGAACCGGCCGTGTCCGCGCACACTGACGATCTCACCAAAATCCAATTCATAACTCCCGTGTTCCAGCATCCGTCCGTTCACGAAGACACGTCCCTGCGTGAACAGTTCGGACGCCGCGTTCCGGGAGAGGTTATACACTTTTGCAAGGACCAGGTCCGCCCGCAGGGACGCACACTGGACCATCACTTCTTCCGGCTCCAGCGCCGGGATAGCGGGCAGTTCTTCGATGACCGAACACACCACAGACGTGTGTTTCACCCGCTCCAACTGCTCCACGATGTACGGAGCATTCGCTTCCAGGCAGAACACGTACCCAACATTGTCCGCAATGTAGATGTCCCCGAGCCGGTCTCTTTCCAGCCCCAGGTTCATGAGAGACCCCAGGAAGTCCCGGTGGGTCAGGTCGTCCGAGAACTTCGCGTTCTTCGGCTTCACTTCCACGAGGGCAATGGGCCAGGGTTCCTCATACCCTAAATCTTAGGGCGAGCCCACGCTCAGGACCACGCGTTCCGCGCCGTCGACGCCGCCGTAAAACGAATACGGCACGCCGGGGAACTCTTTCAAACTCTTCAGGACATCGTCCTGTTCCGCCAGCCCGAGGAACTCGGAAAACGCGTACCGGTTCCGCTCATACTGCCGGACCATGTCCTTTACACTCTTCGCCATTCGTTCTCTCCTCCACGGCGATCTACTACATCTCATTTTACTATACAAAAAAGGTCGGTCACAAGACCGACCTTATTAGTTCACTGGTTTCTTATTCATTCCAGGACTTTTGCCATGTCTCCGTCGAGGAGGATGCTCCGGTGTTCGAGTTCGACCGGGCAGTATGCTTCGCCGTAGTTCACGCAGGCGTATACTGCCTTCTCGTTGTTCATCGTCAGTGCCCAGAACGGGTACTTGATGATGACCGGGGTGTTGGCCCCTACGCCAAGTTCGAGGTACAGGACGTGCAGGCCGTCGTGCCGGCGCAGGAAGTCCGCATAGGCGGCGGACGCCCGGTGCCAGCCGTCGTCTTCGACGAACGTGTCATCGGACCGCAGGTTCATGTTGACGGGCGAGCCGTCCGGCGTGTGCGGGATGAGTTCGGAGGGCAGGAACATCTTCAGAGAGCCGTCTTCCGGCGGAACGAACACGCCGTCTTCGTTCATGACGAAGCCCTGGGCGCGCATCGCCGCCATGACCCACTCCTCGTTGTCGTAGGTCTGCCGGTCTGCAGGGTCGGTGCTCTGGAAGAGGCCGTAGTCCCCCTGCGTGTAGAACAGGCGCTTTTTGTCGAAGCCGGCCCGCTGGAACTGATGGTCCACGTTCGTCGTGATGACGAAGTAGTCCTTGTCCTTCACCAGCTCGTAAAGCTGGTTGTAGAGCGGTTTCGGCGGGTCCTGATAGCGGTTGATGTAGATGTTCCGGGCCCAGTACGCCCAGGAGACTTCGGGTTCGACGTGCATGACGTAGAACCCGCCGGAGTACATGTCGTGGAAGCCGTAGCGGTCTTCGAAGTCGGCAAAGTACTTGCGGAAGCGTTCCCCGCTGTACTCGAAGCCGGCCGCGGTGGACAGGCCTGCTCCGGCGCCGATGACGATGGCGTCCGCGGTCTCGATCTCTTCTTTCAACCGGGCAATGTCCGCAGCGGTCATGCCGGAGCCGAACGCCATCCGGCGGCTGATGCCCCGCACGCCGCGCATGCCCAGTTCGATGGTGTCTGTATAGCCGTTCGGCCGCTTAATCGAGAAGTTCATAGTAAAGTTCCTTGTCTTCGTCTTTGAATACGTTGAAAATGATGCGGTCCATGGCGCCTTCGTTTGCACCCAGCCATTCAGACACCGTGGCCACAGCGATCTCCGCCGCGCGGCGGTTCGGGAACCGGAACACACCGGTCGAGATGCAGCAGAAGGCCACACTGCGAAGTCCCTCGTCCCGGCACAGGTCCAGCGTGTTGCGGTAGCAGTCCGCAAGGTCCCGCTCCAGTTCCGGGGTCAGGCCGTACTGCACGATGTGCCCCACGACGTGGACCACCTTCTTCGCCGGCAGGTTGTATGCGTCGGTCAGCATGGGGACCGCGGTCGGCTGTTCGTAGTCCGGTCCGTAACGGGCCCGCAGCTGGTTCATC
>JAFTZU010000031.1 GCA_017461005.1 Clostridia bacterium | reverse complement strand
TAACGAAGAAAGGCCTGCGTATTCTTTAAACTATCTGACGCCAAAGCAATACAAGGATTTGCACTTTTTTGCAGCGATGTCTAAGAACTGATCACGCTGTCTTAAATTATGAACACTGTACGAAATATGTTGACTAGTGCACTGGCTTGTGCTCCTCAAGAAAAGTCAAAGGCAGAGCGTAAAAACAGCCGATGCCTTTGACTTTTCCAGCCAACGGCCTTGAAATGCGAACGAAAAAGTCAAAGGCATTCCTGGAATGTCAGGAATGCCTTTGAAAAAATAGAGTTCGATAGGTAAATCCTACCTCAAATCGTCATAGGCAATTCCTAAAAATCGGAAATGCCTTTGAAATGGCAAGGAAGACAGGAGAAAAGTTCAGCAGGCGGGTCAGTGGAACGCCGTGGGGGCGGAGTCCAGGCTCCATAGTCTGGGCTCTCGACCCCTTCCACCATCCCGCCTGCGTCAACGGTGTGCGCGGGCGCACGATCACACCGACATATTTCAGTTTGGGGAAGGTGCAGGTTGACAACAAATAGACAGGCAAAAAACAAAATAGGATACATTCCTTGCCCTGGGACGCCAGCGCAAGAGTGCCGACGGCTCGGAGTTTCTTTACAAGAATGTCATCGAGCCTATTGTGAAGGACCACATCGCCAAAGGGCACATCAAAGACGAATAAACGGTACGACACCTCCGGGTTGTGAATATTGCACGACTCCGGAGGCCTTTTTTTGTGACCCCTCCACATTCCTGCCCGTGTATAATGAAAGAGGTATACATCTGTACGAATCATTCTAGGGAGGAAACGAAAATGGCAAATCTGAATCAGTATCCGGTCGTTCTGCTCCATGGCATGTTCGGCTTCGGACAGCAGCAGGTGACCAACAAGGTCCTTCCGTATTTCGGTCTCTGGAATACGGATATCCGCAAGATGTTTAACGACATGGGCATCCCCTGTGTGGCGCCGTCCATGGGCCCCTTCACCAGCGCCTGGAACCGGGCCTGTGAGATCTACGCCCAGCTCTTCGGCGGCACCGTGGACTACGGCAAAGCTCATGCGGAAAAGTACGGTATGAAACGCTACGGCAAGACCTATGAGGCACTGCTGCCGCAGTGGGGCACGCTGGACGAGAACGGCGAGCTCATCAAAATCAACATCATCGGCCATTCCTTCGGCGGCGTCTCCGGACGCATGCTGGCGGAACTCATGGCGAACGGCTCCAAAGAGGAGCAGGAGGCCACCGACCCGGACGACCTGTCTGAACTTTTCAAGGGCGGCCACAAGGGCTGGGTCCATTCCATCACGACCCTCGCATCGCCCCACAACGGCATGACCAGCGTGGAAGGCAGAGTCGGTACGGCGATGAAACACATCTGCCGCTACATCTGCGACGTCATGAACGTCCTCGACATCACGCCGCTCCACTCCATCTACGACCTGAGCCTCGAGATGTACGGCCAGGCGAATTACATGCACTTCACCGACATCGGGCGCGATGAACTCTTCAAGCGCTACATGTTCGACAACAAGGACACCATCGTCTATGACCTGACCATCCAGGGCGCCCACGAGGCGAACGACAAGCTCCCGACCCAGGATGACATTTACTACTTCTCCCACCGGGGCTGCCGCACGAAGACCGTCGCCGGCTTTGAAGTCCCGCAGCTGAAGTCGTTCCCCGTCCTGAACGTGCTCGGGTTCTTCATGGGGCTGCAGGGCGGCAAGGTCACGCCGACGAAGGAATGGCGCAAGAACGACATGGTCATCAACACGGTCTCGGCTGAGTGCCCGGACAACGCACCCCGCAGAGACGTGGACTTCGGCTTCGACCTCTCGACTGCGAAACCGGGCGTCTGGCATGTCTACCCGTGTGAAGTGAAGGACCATATGTCCTACTGCGGCTGGATGGAGAACCATAAAAAGTACGCAGCGTTCTTCCAGGACCTCTACAACACGGCTTCCAGTGTCCCGACCGTCAAATAAACCTAACAGCATCTGAAAGCTCCGAGATCCGACCGGATCTCGGAGCTTTTTCTGTTTCCTGAGCCCGGTTTTTCAGACTCTTTTCAGCCTTGTTTCAGCCTTATTATTTATATTAACAAAAGAGGAATGGTTAACTAATGTTAAGTAAAACGTTACCTAAAGTTCACACAGCGAACATCGAAATGGAGAGTGGAAACCATGAAAAAGCTTTGGAAACTGTTTCTGTCCCTGAGCCTGGTGCTGACCATGGTCGCCGGGACCCTGAGTGTGTCCGCTTTCGCGGCAACGGAAAAGAAGAGCAGTACCGAAATCACCCTCGAGAAACTACTCCCGAAGGCGATCTACGTCGAGAAGAACAAAGACGTCGGGCTCAGGGGAGAGGTGCGTGTCACGCTGGACTTCCCGAACGCCGGTGGCGTCGTGTACCTTCCGGGCGCGGCAGACGCCTCGAAGCTCTGCTTCTCCTGGGACACGAAAGGCGTCACGTTCTCGAAGGACGGCAAGACGTACAAGAGCGGCAAGGCGCCCATCGCCAAAGCAGGGGAGAAGGTCACCTACACCGTGTCCAACGGGACCCTGTCTGCGCCCCTGACCATCAAGACGATGCAGGGCTCCTCCAAGGTGGACGCGGCGTTCATCGAACTCGATGAGAGCAAGGGCTCTGCCCTGTACATGCAGCTGGACCCCGACCACGAGAAGGAAGCGTTCGGCGTCATCAAGGTGGGGGACCACAAGAAGAAATACATCAAGATCAAAGGCCGCGGCAGTTCCACCTGGGTCATGCCGAAGAAGCCCTACAACTTCACGGTCTACGATGACGAGACTTACACGACCAAAGACAAGACCGAACTCATCGACGGCGTCAAGAAGAAAAAGTGGACGCTGCTCGCGAACTTCTACGACAACGCGCTCATGCGCAACAAAATCGCTCAGGACCTCGCGTCCGACATGGGCATCGGCCTTGAAACCAAATTCGTCGACCTCTGGATGAACGGCTCCTACCTCGGCAGCTACCTGCTGACCCCGAAGAAGGACACTTACTGTGACGACAACGGGTTCGTCCTCGAGAACAACCATCAGCTGCCGGACGACGAGCAGGAAGAACTCTTCGAATTCCCGAACATGCACACGATGCCGGGCAAGCACAACTACCTCATCGTCGACGACATCGGCGACAACGCGAAGGCAAACGGCGTGAACGCGAAGACCATCGAGAAGTGGTTCACGAAAGCCTGGAAGACGGTCCTGAACCACGACTCCGAGGAGTACCAGAAGTACTTCGACATCGAGTCCTGGGCCAAGATGTACCTCATGTTCGAAGTCTCCAAGACCTATGACTGCTATGCGGGCAACATCCTCATGCACCGGGACGGCATGGGCAAGAACGACAAGCTCATCGCCGGCCCCGCCTGGGACTACGACATCGCGTTCGGCCGCACCCTGCACAAGTTCTTAGTCGGCGTCAGCGAACCGGTCCAGCTGAACGCGGAGGGCTGGTACAACGACAGCATCGGTTACTTCGTCAGTGGCGATGAACCGGTCGCCATCCTGCAGGAGCTGGGCAAGCACCCGAGCTTCATGCGCGAAGTCGCCCGTGTCTATAACCAGTACAAGAGTTCCTTCGAAGGCATCGACGCGAACATCGTGAAGCAGGAGAAGCTGCTCC
>JAFTZU010000030.1 GCA_017461005.1 Clostridia bacterium | reverse complement strand
CCGGTCAGCGCAAGGATCCAGTTGCAGTGGACCAGCGCGACGATGGACAGGATGATCGTGCCGATGTTTTTGATGGAGTTGGTCATCGTCGTGGACACGGCGCTCTGTACGCCGTTCACATCGCCCGTCATGCGGGTGACGATCTCACCCTGGCGGCTCTCTACGAAGTACTGGTAGGGCTGCCGCTGGAAGTGGGCGTACATCTGCGTTTTGAGGTCGTAGATGATGCCCTGGGCGATCGACGTGTTGAGCCAGGTCTCCACGAGGCTCAGCGCATTGGACACCACCGTCACCACGAAGGCGGCGATGATGAGTTCCACCAGCATCCGGAAGTCGCCGGCGATGAGACCGTCGTCGACCATCCGTCCGGTCAACAGGGACGGGACGACGCCGAGCGCCGCGGACAACAGCACCACGACGATCACGATGAAGAATTTCAGTTTGTAGGGACGAAGATAGCTCAGGATGCGGAACCCGAGTTCTTTGGTGAACTTTGGCGCCTGCGCCTTCTCTTCGTCGGTCAGTCCTCTGTAGGGACCATGGGGAGGTCCTGCCACAGGCCTCACTCCTTTCTAACTCTCGCTTCGCGCGACCGCGCGATATAAACAGGTACCTTTCTATCTACGAGACCATCATACCCCCGAAAACTTAAAAATACAATAAAAGAACGGACTTTTCAGCCCGTTCTTTTATTAAAGTCAGCAGCACTTATTCGGTTTTTCGTTTTCTCTGCAGGAACCAGATCCCGACAAGGCCGGCGGCAGTCAGTGCGCTGACGATAACGCCTGCCACAAGGCCGGGGACGTGATACTTCAGTTCCACGGTGTTCTCCCCCTCTTCCAGCGGGATCGTGAAGAAGCAGTCGAGGAACTTCCCGGTCTGCCCGGTCACGTCATTGCCGTTGACCCGGACGGTCCAACCCTTGTCGTTCGGGACCATCAGGAGCAGGTCTTCACCCGCCGCAGCATCCGGGACCTGTACCGTCACATGGCCGTTTTCGACCTGAAGACGGTCCGCGTCCAGCGCATAACGGTCCACTTCTTCGGCCGCCTTCTGCAGCGCGTTCGTATCGAGCTGCCAGGCCGAGGCCTCTTTGATGTATTTGTGGCCCTTCCGGTTGTAGTCGAGGGCCACCCGGTAACTGCCGGTCGACTGGTCCCAGGACTTCGCCGGCACTTCGATGAACCCGGGTGCCAGCCAGCCGTGCTGACGGATGATGTCTTCTCCTTTGTACTTGCCGGGCCGGTCGACGACGAGGTCGGTCACGAACTGTTCCTCGGCCTTCTTCGAAATGGGGATCTGGATGTAAACAGGGTCTTCCGACTTCCCGTTCTTCGGCGAGATCTGATACCGGACTTTGTCCTTCCCGTTCCGGGTCTCGGAGACGTTCATCGCCTCATAGAAAGAGACGGGGTGACCGGTCAGCTGCGAGTAAATGGCTTCCTGGTACTGCAGGGGCTTTTCTTTCTCCTTCGCGGAAAGCGGCTGCAGACGGTCAGCAGGAAGCACCAGAGCAGAGGCGATGTACGACGGGTTCTCCCAGACGGGTCGGAACGTCTTCTCCGGGAGTTCCACCTTCGTGTAGCCCGGGTACGGGTCCGATCCCATCACATATTTCACCCCGAGCAGCGACTCCGCCGGGAGCATATGGGTCGAGTAGACCGTGAACATCGTGTAGTCGGAGTAACCGAGATCTTTCATCATGTAGAGCTGGTCCGCATGGGCGGTCGAGGAATAGTGAGTGATCCCGGGGAACGAGTCCGCCATCGGACCGTTATAGTAGAGGGTCGTGTTGTTCTCGCCGTAACCGCGGTAGTCGAGCTCGGCGGTGCGGTAGAACGTCTTGTCATACTCCTTCAGCTGCGCCGCCAACTTGCTCTGCGATGTCGTGTACTCCCGATACTCTCTCACATTGACGAAGGGCATGTCGGTGTACACGAGGATGCCGTTCCAGATGAGTTCGAAGGCAACGACCGCAGCAAGGGCCGCTTTTGCAGTGACCCGAGGCTTCTTCAGGATGGCGGCGAAGGCAATGGCTTCCGCCGTCAGGAGCAGGACCGTCTGGACGATGCGGTCGAGTTCCCCATAGCCGGTCATGAGATTCGGAAGGAGGAGCAGTACATCGCCGATGACGGCTCCCTCGAGGATCGTTTTGCTCTGGTCTTCGGAGCGGTGCTCCCAGACCTTTTCCAGCGCCAGAGCCGCGAGCAGGACCACGAAGAGGACCGGCAGGTAGGCGTAACGGTACCAGTACCGCGTGACGTCCCGGAAGCCGTTGATGACGAATTCCAGCGGCTCGTAGTAGCACATGCACACGAACAGCATGAGCACGAGGAGACTCGTCCCCTTTTCCCGGGCACTGAAGTCTTTCTGCAGGAAGTACAGGATGAGGCCCAGGAAAGCCATGCTTCCGCAGAAGAGCACGAGCATGCCGGGGAAACTTCGGGAGCCCACGGCGAACCCGCTCGTGATGTTCAGGATGTTGCGGACGAAGATCCGCTCCGCGGCTTCCGTCTCTGCCGCTTTCCCCTGCAGGAGGTCGAGGACGGTCGGGAGGAACAGTCCGGCAGACAGCAGGAGCCCACCGACCGTGTGGAGGGCGAGCCGCCCGAAGCGGGTGCCGGCGCCTTTCCAGGTCCGGACGCCGTCGTCATTATTCGAGAAGAGCCACCACAGGAAGAAGACCAGGATGCCGATGCAGTTGAAGTACGCGGTATACCAGTTGCAGAGCACGCTGCCGGCCAGCGCGAGCAGGTAGAGGTAAGACCGTCGGCCCTCCATCAGCCGGAACAGGCCGAGGACCATGAGGGGCAGGAAGACCATTCCGTCGAGCCACATGATGTTCTCCGTCTGCAGGAAATTGTACTGCATCATGGCGTAGCCCGTGGAGAGGCAGAGGGTCAGGAACTCCGGCAGTTTCGTCGTGTTCCGGAACAGGGCATAAGAAGTCAGGCCGGCCAGTGCCACTTTGAGGACGGTCAGGAACGTGAAGAACGCCTGTTCCGACCCCACCGGGAACAGCACGATGAACAGGTTCAGCGGGCTCGCCAGGTAGTAGGCGAACAGCGCGATGCTCGTCTCGCCGAAGAAGTTCGAGAAGCTGTAGGCGATGGAGTCCTTCCCCAGCAGCACGTTCCGGTAATAGCGGAAGAAGTCCACATACTGGATGTCTCCGTCCACGATGCCGACACCCCGGTTCCCGAAGGGAGTCACGTTCAGCCGGATGAACAGCAGCACCATGAGCACCGCCGGGACGAGGAATGCCGCGAGATAAAGAAGAGTATTCGGTTTGCGTGGAAAGTGGGGTCGTTGCCGGATCATCAGGGGTCTCCTATTAGCTAGTATTTGCTGTACCCGTTGATTATACCGCCAAAACGGACGACTGTAAAATGCGCCCTTTGGACAAGCCTGTAGGAGAATAGTTTTTTGTCACCATCACAAACCCGACAGCTTAAAGACACAATAAAAACCCGCGACCGGACGGTCGCGGGGCTCCTCTGTTATGAATTATTTGAGAGTTTCTCGTATTTGGGTGTATGCATCGCCCCAATAAAGAATACCGGCAATGCCATCATCAACGGATAGGTATATCGACAGAAAAAGCCGTTACAGGGACTGAGACAGCAAATCAGCAAAACGCCCAGAGGATACGCAAGCATGATGACTGCCTGTCGCTTTTTCCTTGAAATACTATAAGCGATTGCAAGGATCAGCATCCAGGCATAGGTTGCCGCATTCACCAACGGCTCCCAGCGTTTGGATTCCCGATAGAACTCATACCGATTTCGATATGTCTCCAGCGATTTCGGATAGGAAAAATGGATACCAAGCGGTTTCATATGATTGCTCAGCCAGGCAAATTGATCGGTCGAGAAATCGTATCCGCGTATGCGCATCGAGTAGACACTTGGGAAAAAGTACTGGTAATAATTGTTGATAAATGAGGCAACATATACCACCGGGTGTTTGCGGAACATATGCGCCCACACTTTGAAATACTGCACCAGTTCCTCATTAGTGGCCTCTTCCCGGAATGTGTCTTTTACCCGGTCCGCACGACCATTATCATATTTCTTCGCGAGTTTGTCATAGTCCAGTATCTTATCTATGGCTGCTTTTTCTTCCGCGGTCACATCCTCGGGATAGTTTTTCACATATCGAGCCGTCTGCTGGAACGGCACAGAAAGCATCTCTCTTCGGCTTCCAGGAGTGACAGACAGCGCAGGGATCAAAACACCTTCGTAAAGAATCGTGACAGCGATCACTCCACCCATTGTAGCCAGAGCGATCTTCTTCCACTTCTTGCTTCCACTAAAGAGTGTCAGCAGTAACGCGAACAGAAGAATATATCGCCCATCATTTCGAAGAAGAAACAGGCCCAGTACCGACAGGGAGTATCCTATGCTCGTCCCTATCTCTTTTTCGTGGAACATCATTTTCCAGGAAAACATCAGAAACAAAATCACGCAATCCGCATAAAAAACATCTTTTGTCGTCACCATCATATAGTTCTGGATCCTGGGTGAACAAATAAAATACAGAAGGCAAGCGATGACCAACCCGCTGGAAAAGTTCCACTCTTTTACGCCAAACGACATAAAGGCCGCCAGAACAGCAAAGGTGCCAAGCTCTTGGATAACACTGTACAGAAAGAGCGCTTTGTTCGCAGAGCCAAATACAGCAAACCCAGCATCAAAGATGGTGTTCAGAAGAAACGTATGGAACAGGGGCATATGCGTATTGAGCATGACGCCCTCTTTCACCAGATGTCCTTCCAGATAAGTG